>JAGQPF010000706.1 GCA_020426845.1 Planctomycetales bacterium | reverse complement strand
TCGTCGCTCTCACCGTGCACGTACCCCGCTTTGACGCCGCCTCCCGCCAGCCAGCTCGAAAACACCTGATGGTGGTGTTCCCGACCGCGATGATCGGCCTGCTCGTGATACGGCGTGCGACCGAACTCCGTCGTCCAGACCACCAACGTGTCGTCGAGCATGCCGCGTTGTTTCAGGTCGGTAATCAGTGCGGCGATTGGCTGATCGACGTTTTGGGCCAGTGGTCCGTGGGTCGCCATATCGCCGTGGGCGTCCCAGTTGTTGGAGGAGCCGACGTCGATCAATTCGATGAAACGCACGCCCCGTTCCGCCAAGCGCCGAGCGACGAGACACTGCCAGCCGAAGCCGGTTTGTTGCCCGGGCTCCAGTCCATAGGCGCGGAGCGTGGCGACGCTCTCCCGCGAGACGTCAATCGCCTCGGGCGCCTCGCGCTGCATGCCAAACGCCGTCTCGAACGAGCGTATGCGCGCTTCGAGAAGGTCGTCGCCGGGCCGCGTCGCGAGATGGCGCCGGTTCGCCTCGGCGAGCAACGACAGCTCGAGCTGCTGCAGTTCCGATGACGCTGCGCGAGGTTTGATGTCCGGGATGGGATTGTTCCCCGGCAGCAGCTGGGTGCCTTGATGGCATCCCGGCAAAAAGTCGCTGCCCCATGTCTGAGCGCCCGCATAAGGCGCTGCGGGAGCGATGACGACGAACGACGGCAAGTTGCGGTTGACCGTGCCGAGCCCATAGCTGACCCAGGCGCCGATACTCGGCCGGGCGAACGTCCACGAGCCGCAGTGGATGCCGAGCGTGCTTTCGTAATGGTTGGTGTGGTCGGTCTGCATCGAGCGAATGACGCATAAGTCATCCACGACGCTGCGCACATGAGGAAACAGATCGCTGACGGCGATCCCGCTCTCTCCGCCCGGGCGGAACTCCCAATTGGGCCGCTTCAGATAACGTTTGAACTCGCCAATCTTGCCTTGCCAGTTGTCGACAGTGATCTGTTGACCGTGCCGCGCGAAAAGCTGGGGCTTTTCATCAAATGAGTCGACGTGCGACACGCCACCGGTCATGAAAAGGAAGATCACTCGCTTGGCCCGCGGCGCGAAGTGAGGCGGCCGAGCGGCCAACGGGTCGCCCGTAGCGCTGGCCTCGTCGGCCAGCATCGAGGCCAGCGCGATCGAGCCGAGGCCGCCAGCGGCACGGTGGAGGAATTCGCGGCGTGAGGGAGCGGGAAGCATCGGACTTCAATCCACAAACAAGAATTCATTGCGAGTGAGCAGCGTTCGCGCCAACGCGGACCAAGCGGCGTGGTCGGAGCCGGACGCGGCAGCGTACTTTGCGACGAAATCGAGCGACGCGTTGAGCTCGTCGCTGGTCGGCGCGCGCCCCAACGCCAGCGAATAGGCGTGCTCGACACGCTGTGGCGCGCTATTCGCGGTGCGAAGCAAACGGTGAGCGAACGCTTCGGACTGGTTGTGCACAAAGTCGCTGTTCATCAGAAACAACGCTTGAGTGGGCACGGTGGAGTGCTCGCGATGCGCCGTGCTCACGTTGGTGTCCGCGCCGTTGAACAATCCCAGAAACGGGTGCCGCTTAAGACGTTGCTGCATCAGATAGACACTGCGGCGATTCGTGGCATAGACGCCGTAGTAGGGATTGTGTTGCGTGAACCCCCAACTGCTCACCGGCGGAAACGGGTGGGCACCGCCTTGAGCTGTGTCCAATGTGTCGGCTACGGCGAGCATCGCGTCGCGGATCTCCTCTGCGCTCAAACGGCGGCGGTTGAACCGCCACAGAAGGCGAGCGTCGGGATCACGCTCGGCGGCGTGCTGGTTGAATTCCGTCGATCGGCCGTATGCGTCGGAATTCATGATTAGGCGATGCATTGCCTTGACGGAATAGCCCGATTCGCGGAAGCGACTCGCCAGCCAGTCGAGGAGCTCGGGGTGAGTGGGAATCTGTCCACGCCGGCCAAAGTCGTTTTCCGTGCCCACCAGGCCGCGGCCGAAATGGTGTTGCCAGATGCGGTTGACCATCACGCGAGCAAATAGCGGGTTGTTCTCGTGGGTGATCCATTCCGCCAACTGTAGCCGACCGCTTCCCGACTCTGCCGGCACGAGCTCGCCACCGAGGACCTGCAAGTTTCGCCGCGGCACTTCGTCGCCGAGCCGGGTGATCTCGCCGCGGAGATGGATGTGAGCATCAACCGGTTTGTCTTGCTCCACGGCCCCGTAGACGAACTGCTCGGGCGGCAGCGGTCCAGCTGCCTGCAAAGCGTCGCGGCTCTTGGTGAGCCCGTCCGCCCGCGATTGCAACGCAGCGCGCTGGCGCAGTTGCTCCACCAACTGCCGGTGCTGCGCGGCGCCTTTGCTGTCCTCGGCCATCGACTGTTGAGCGGCGAGAAACGGTTTGGTATCCAAGCAGAGATTGTCGATCTCATGGCCCGGTGTCGCTCCGTCGCCGGGCCCGTACATGTCGACAAACGTGTAGTCGATGACGCCATCCCAGCCCGCCGTGAACGCCTTGCCCTCAAAACGGGTCGTCGATTCCGCGGACGTGAGCACGCCTGCATACGTTTTGGCGCGAAGGTCGAGCGTGACTTGCAGATTGTGCCAGACGCCCTGCGGAATCGTGGCGACGGGGAGATATTGCTGGCCGTCTTTGGCCAACAGCGCGGCGCCGTTGGCCGCCAGTTCGACGGCGCCGGAGTTGCCCGGACCATGGCCCACGTAAAAGCGGTAACAGCGTCGCGCGCCGTCGGGGACGGCCGTGTTGCGAAAGTCGATGTTGTAGTAGAGCAGCCGCGTGTCTTCGGCCGAGAACGACTTGGCGAGCGTTCTGCCGAAGGCGTTGTTGTCCGTGTTGCTGGGGAAGGACAAGCCGCGTTCGCCGCGCGGAAACACATTGGCGAACGGGCTCTGCGCAGCTGCCGCGACACGGGCAGTGCCGAGCGAGCCGTAAGGCTGGGGAGGCGTTTGCCCGTCAACGCCGTGCTCGAAGCCGCAGAAGTCGGCGGCGCCGGCGAGTTGTTGAAGCGATTCGCCTACCGACTTGAGATCGCCGGTGACCTCTTCCAGTTCGCGTTGCACGGCCGCCAGCTCGCGATCGAACGACTGCTGTCGCGCGGTCATTTCCACCGGCGGCACGCCCGGCACGAGATCATACGGACGCTTCTTCTCTTCCGATCCGGGGAAGGAGTAGCGTGTGCTTTGAAAGATCCCGTACCACGCGTAGTAGTCCTCGCGATTCACGGGGTCGTATTTGTGATCGTGACACCTTGCGCAACCCAGCGTGAGGCCCAGCATTGATTGGCCGATGACGTCGATCGTGTCTTGAATGGTCAAGTGATGGTAGTTCTCGACGTCGAATCCGAAGCGTCTCGAGATGGCAATGAAGCCCGTCGCGGTGAGCATGTCGCCATACTGCCTCTGGTTCGCCCCCTGATTGGCGCCAGCGTCCAGCAACTCGCGAGCGAGCAGGTCGCCGGCGATCTGTTGCCGCACGAATTCGTCGTACGGCATATCTGCGTTGAAGGCGTCGATCACCCAATTGCGATACTTGTAGCTGAGCGGCGTGGGATAATCGGCGGTCTCGCCCGCGGTGTCGGCGTAGCGCACCACGTCCAGCCAGTGGCGGCCCCAACGCTCGCCATAAGCGGGTGATTGGAGCAGACGGTTAATCGCCTTGTCACGAGCGAGCGCCGAGGTGTCGCGGAGGAACGCGTCGAGCTCGGCGGGCGTCGGCGGCAGCCCTGTCAAATCGAAGGTGGCGCGGCGAAGCCAGACGCGGCGGTCGGCCGCGGGCGCCGGGGTGAGACCGGACTCGCGCAACTTTCTCAAGACGAAGCGGTCGATTTCGTTGCCGCTCGTGACGGACTCCAATGTCGGTGGCGGCGGATCGGCAATCGGTTGAAGCGACCAGAACTCCCGGTCGGCCTCCGTGATCGGGCCGCTCCGCAAGCTCGGCCCGGCGGGATTGTCCACGGACGAGGCGACGGACGAAGCGCTGATCTTGGGCCAGGGCGCCCCGTCGGCAATCCACTGTTCGATTGCCGCGAGCTCGTGCCGGGGAAGGCGCCCAGCAGGTGGCATCTTGAGTTCGCCATCATGCCGAACGGCTTTGAGCAACAGGCTCGTGGCGAGCGCTTGTGGCGAGATCGCAGGGCCGCTATCGCCGCCTCGCAGCAATGCCTCTCGCGAATCGACGCGCAATCCCGATTCGGCCTTGCGCGGCCCATGGCATTCCACGCAACGCTTCAGCAGCACGGGACGGACAGTGTTCTCGAACGCCTCGATCGCCGTCGTGTCGGCGCCGGTCGCGATGGGCGGCGCGCATGCCAGGAACAACGCACTTAGCGAGCAGAGCGCACGTAGCGCGAACGGGGCGATGAAGCCCTCGCCTTGAACGTCGCGTCCTCCGGCGCATCGGCGGCGCATCGTTTACAGCTCCGCGATCGGCTCGGTCGCGTCGCCGAACGTCTCCAGTTGGACGCCCATCTTGCTCATCATGCTCAAGTAGAGCCGGCACATCTGTCGGTTCGAATTCCCCAGATAGTCGAGATTCTGCCCGCCCTTGATCTGTCCGCCGCCGCCACCGACCATCACCACCGGCAGCTTGGTCGCGTCGTGGTGTCCGTTGAGCATGCTCGAGCAGAGCATCACCATCGAGTTGTCCAGCAGCGTCCGCTCGCCCTCTTGAATGCTGTCCATCTTGCGAGCGATATAGGCCACCTGCTCGAGGAAGAACTGGTTCACCTTGAGCCAATCGTCCGTGTCGGTATGTGACAACAGGTGATGGATCATGTAGTCCACACCCAAGTGCGGGAAGCGGAGCGTGCCGTGGTCGTTGTTCAACTTCAGCGTGCAGACTCGCGTCGTGTCGGTTTGGAACGCGAGCACCAGGATGTCGCACATCAAACGCATATGCTCGACAATGTCCTGAGGGTAGCCGTCCTGAGGGCGCTTCATGTTGGGGCCCGTGAGGGTCGGCCGCCAGCCCTGCAATTCGCCGCGCTGTCCCGCGCGTTGAATCCGCTGCTCGACTTCGCGGACGGAGTTGAGGTATTCGTCCAACTTCTGCTGGTCCGACTGACTGATGCCGCGACGAAGATCGTTGGCGTCGGCCAGCACCGCGTCCAGCACGCTTTGGTCGCCCTTCTGCGATGTGTCCTTGAACAGTTGGTCGAAGGCCAACGCCGGATACACCTCAAGCGGCGTGGGCGTCGTGGGGCTGCTCCACGAGATATGCGAGCTGTAGAGCATGGAGTAGTTTTTGTGCACCGACGGATTCGCCTTCTCGCAGCCCAGCACCAGGCTGGACAGCTTGGTCTGATGGCCGATGCGTTGGGCGACGACCTGGTCGACGCTGGTGCCCGAGCGAATCGTGCCGCCGGAGGCGAGCGGTGCGCCGGACAGCAGGTTGCCGGTTTGGGAGCTGTGGATATTGCCCTTCAGCGCCTCGGCGTTGTACAGGCCGCTGATGAATACCATGCGGTCGCGGAATTCGTTGAGCGGGTGAAGCACTCGCCCCAGCTCCATGTTCGGGCCGCTGCCCTTGGCCCACCACTCGTTTCGGTGATAGCCGCAGCCCGAGAAGAGAATGGCCATCCGGGTTGGCGCCTCGCTGGCGGGCTGGCGCGCCGGCGTCTCGTCGCCCCAAACGGCGAGCGACTCCATCCAAGGCAACGCCATGCTGACACCGAGGCCTCGGAGCATGGTTCGACGCGAGAGTTGATGGCGAGTCACGGCAAGGTCCTATGCGAGTGAGGTAATGACGATGGCAACGCGTGCATCAGCGGCTTTGCACGCGAATATGACGGAATTGCGGGCTGGCCACAATCGCTTCCAGGGCAGTGTGGAAATGATAACCATCCGCTTTCAACTTTGCCTGCATCTCATCGAGCAGCGGCTCATCGGAAAGCAACACTTCACGCCCCAGTGCGAAACCCAGCAGCTTGCGACAAAATTGCCGCACAACCGTGTCGCGCCGCGTTGTGAGCAGATACTCGCGGATCCCGTCGATGCCCTCGAGTTCGGAGCCGTCTTCCAGTTTCGTTTTTGTATCAGCCGGCTCGGGGCGGAGTCTGCCGATGGCGTCGTACTGTTCCAGCGCGAAGCCGAAGGGATCGATTTTGGCATGGCACTTGGCGCAGGCGGGTGTCGAGCTGTGCTGTTCGATGAGCTGCCTGGCGGTGAGGCCTGCCGGCACACTCTCGGGCAGTTGCGGGACGTTCGCCGGAGGCCGGGGCAGCCGCTCGCCAAGCAGGGTTTCATAAACCCAGTTTCCACGCAAGATCGGGCTGGTTCGCGAGGCGCCGGATTGGCTGGCCAGCACCGAGGCCATGCCAAAGACTCCGCCGCGCCCCTGCCGGCGAACACCGTCGACGCGTCGCCACTGCTCGCCGACGATGCCGGCAATGCCGTAATGCTGCGCGAGCGGCTCGTTCAGGAAAGTATGGTCGGCCGCCAGCAGATCAAGAATGGAGCCGTTGTTTCGAAACATGTCGGTAAAGAAGAGCACGGTCTCTTCGTACATGTCATCTCGTAGCGATCCGAATTCGGGATACAGCTTTTCGTTCTTGTCGTCGTTCTGGTCAAAGTTTCTCAGGTGGAGCCACTGGCAGGCGAATTGCACGGCCAGTCGTCGGACGCGATCGTCTTGCAGCATGCGTCGGGTTTGTCGCAACAGCTCGTCGTTTTCCAGCAGCCGGCCCGAGTCGGCCAGCTCGCGCAACTCGGCATCGGGCAGCGAGGACCACAGGAAATAGCTCAGACGCGTGCCGAGTTCGCTGCCGGAGACGGGCGCCGCGGGATCGGTTCCGGCGCTTTCGGGCGCGGCTTCTCGACGATAGAGAAATGAAGGTGAGGCGAACACACGGGCCAGGGTCAGTCGGATTGCCGGATCGTGATCGATGCCCGTTTCGCGCAGCTTGCGGTACAGGGCGCGCAGGTCGTCCTGCTCGTCAGGCGTAAGCGGGCGGCGCCACGCCCGCCCGGCGATTTCCTCCACCGCCGTCAGATGCACCGGTTCAGTCTCCACGAGACGTTGGCGAAACGCGTCGGCCCGATCATTGATCGGCTTGCGCATGGGGGCGAATGCGTTGACCAGGTCCGGTCGGTCTTGGGTCGCGAACTCGTAAATCTGCTCCAGTGCGACCGTCAAGGCGATCGGCTCCAGGGCGACAAAGAACAGCTCGTCCCAAAGTCGGTCGAGTTCCGCGCGCTGTTGATCGTTGAGCAACAGACGTTGCAGGTGATGGTCTTCGCGAAAATAGAGCGTGAGTGTGACGACTTCGTCGACCGGCACGATGCGAGAGTAGCAAACGGCGGGAGGGAACAGTTGGCGATAAGAGTCAATCGCCGCCTCGAGGCGTTTGGCGGCGGGGCCATCGGCGCTGACCAGCAGTGGCAGGGACGGCGTGAAGGCCGCGGCGGGCTTGGCGAGCGTCGCTCGCACCTGCACGCTGCCATTGCGGTTGGCGGGCAGCTCGGCCGTTGTCACGAAAATGGCGCCGGCAACGAGTTCGGCCGGCAGCCGCAGTTCGACAACACTGGTTGCCCGGGTGCAACAACTGGATGCATCGATTGAGGACCCGTCCGGGAGTTTTCCGAACGGAAATGGAAGGGCGGGAATCTCCGCCGCCGAGTCCGTTGCGCCCTTTGCGATGGCGATCCAGCGGAGCGGTCCTTTCCAGTCGAGCCATTGGGATCGCGACTGGCGATCTGCTGCGGACAGCTCGGCGTCGTCGTCGGCAAGCAACACGGCTTGGGCGGCGTTGGCCAATTCGGCCAAGTTGGCCGCCGGCTGGCCTGCCGCCACTGCGGTTCGCCAATTTGCCAGGGCGGACTCGGGCACGAGTGACGCGGAACGCTTCGGCTGATCCTCCGCGGCCGTGAAATGCCAGACGTCCGCGTTGCCGTAGGAATCCGGCAGCGGGTTGCTCTCGAGAATGCGGTCGACCACGTCGCTGGCGAGATCCCAGTTGCGAGATTCGCCACCGCTTTCGGTCAGCTTCAACTCGACGTGCGTTGTGTCGCAGGCGTGGCTGTTGTCCCGCGCGTTGACGATCAGCGAAACGACGTCGCCCGGCTGCACAGAGAAGTCGCCGGCGGGCTCCACCTTGGACTGACCGCCGTTATCGTACACGCCCTCGGCAAGCGTCGAGGGCCCAGCGTCGCCGAGCAATTCCAGCCGCCAAGCGGCGCCGTTGCCGCACTTGTTGTCCGCGTCGGCGACCCGGCCCGTGATGCGCACCTTTCCGCCCAGCGGGCTGCGCCACGCGACGATGGACTCTTGCGACGGGGAAGGGTGCATGACAACGCCCCGCGCGGGCACGGTGAGTGTCAGGAAACTGACATCTTCCTTGGCGCGATTGGTCAACATGTTGGGCGTGGCGGGCGAGCCCCAGCCGTTGACGTGTGCATAGCCGCTGGCGGCCAGCAGCTTGTTGGTGAGATGGCCGCGAATCTCGCGCTTCGAGTGCACGCCGAGTCCCGCGAGCTCCGCCCACTGACGGAGCAATGGAGCGTTTAGTTTTCGCTGTTCGGCGAGCACGTCGAGAGATACTTGGTCGCGGTGCGAGGTCGCCACCGCGTCGAGATACTGCGAGGTTCTCGGCGCCTCGGCGCGAATCATCGAGCGAATTCGCTCGGCGAGGCCAAACGCATCGCGAAGCGGCAACGGCGGCAACGCGGCGCCGGACTCGGCGGGAAACTCGAAGCGGGGCCGACCCCAGATGACGATGTCATCGTCGTTCCCGTCGGCCAAGTCATAGGCGGCAAGGTGGATCGCGACCTCGCCCTCGGCCGGCAACGCCAGCCGCAAGTCCTGCCGTGTTTGCAGAGGGGAGGCGGGCTCCATCCAGACCTTTTGCTTGCCGCCTTGCGTGAGCTGCCCGACCGTGTTGAATCTCCAAAGCAGGCCTTGCGTGCGGGCGATGAACTCATCCAGTCGCGCCGCCTCGTTCGGAGTGACGCGACGCCATTGCGCGCGGAGTTCCTCGAGGTACGGGGAGCCTTGCGAATTGTCGGACGAATTGCCGGACGACAACGCTTCCCAAACGAGTGACAGATACTTGGCATTCAGAGACCGCTCGCGAGCGACCTGGTCGATGGATTTTCGTCCAGCGAGCAGGGCGTCGCGGTCTTCGATGGTCGCGGCCAGGTACGCCGCCACCGGAATGGCGCCGCCATCGTTGGCGACTTTGCCCGTGCCGCCCACGTCCACCATGGCTTGGATTGCGACGGTGTGGCGCTGGTAAAACTCTCGAATCGCCGCCAGCCGCTCGTCCGTCCACTCGCGCCGCGACTGCCCAGGGGAGAAGCGAATGCCGTCGGGCAGGAGCACGGCGTGAGCAGCCACCGCCTTGCCGGCGTCCAAATACTTGGTCACCAACGACGGCGACATGGACTGGGCGGCCCCCGTGTTCACGAAACCCTCGCCCGCGGCGCCGTCGACGGGAAACTCGCGAGTCGGCGTGAGCGTCGGCACGCCCGTCAAGTCACGCACCGTGTAGTTGTACTCTTCGTTATTCAAACGCCGCAGGACCACCGGTCCGGGATCGCCCGCCGTGGCCTCCGCTTCGCGCGCAAGAAAACCGCGGACCCAGCTCTGCATTCCCGACAACTGCTCGGCCGTGGGCTGGGGCGAGTCTTTCGGAGGCATCTGTCCGCTGTCGAGCATGCGCCGGACTTTGATCCAAACATCGGGCTGACGGCGCACGTCGGCCAAGTTGCCAAAGGCACCCAGGTCGATATCGGCCTCGGTGGTGTCACCCGAGTGGCACTCGCCGCAGTAGCGTTGCAACATTGGTCGAATCTGCTCGCGATACATGCGGTCGGAAGCCGCGTCGCGCTCGTCGGCCGAGCCCGGGGCGCTCAACAAACTACAAACCGCGATCAACGCAGCTGTCCCGACCATTACGAGCAAGTGTGTCGAGGCCAGGAAGCGGGAGGTTCGGCGAGCAGACGGGCGTTGATTCGCCATGACAGTGTCGGTCGGTCGTGAGGAAAGGATGGCAGGCTGCCAAGAGGACGTTAAACACCTGTTTCAGTCCGCACGGCATTTCTTCACGCGAAGATTGCCGTTCCGGGTGTTTTCAACCGGCAGGTAGGCAGTGAGTCGAGGCGGTCGCCTCATGCGTTATACTACCACGGCCGAGTGGGGAAGTCGGCTGCTGACGGGCATCCGTTTCCCCCCTGTGAGATAACTTGAGGAGGACCAACGAATGGCGCCGAGCATCCCTGCGACGGATGAAGTCGCTTGCGCGACGGGACGAGCCTGCAATGCATATCGCAAAAACCCCGGCGCGGGGCCGTGGACCAGCGCGTCTCGGTTGGCGGTGGCTTGGAGCGCAGGGCTGGGTGCGTTGTTGCTGACCGCCTGCCTGCCGTCCGGATCCGACGCGGAGGAGCCATCTCGCCAGCCGAGCCAGCCCAGCCAGCCCAATATCGTGTTGGTCTTCATCGACGACATGGGCTGGCAGGATTTCTCGTGCTTTGGCAACCGCGATGCCAGCACGCCCAACGTGGATCGCATGGCCGCCGAGGGGCTGCGGTTCACCCAGTTCTACGTGAATTCACCGATCTGCTCGCCGTCCCGGACCGCGATATCGACAGGTCAGTATCCGCAACGTTGGCGAATCTCCTCGTATCTGGCGCATCGGCAGCTGAACAATGACCGCGGCATGGCGCAGTGGCTCGACCCACGGGCGCCCATGCTGGCTCGGTCGCTTCAGCAGGCCGGTTATGCGACAGGTCATTTCGGCAAGTGGCACATGGGCGGCCAGCGAGATGTTGACGAGGCCCCTGCGATCACCGCGTACGGCTTCGACGAATCGCTGACGAATTTCGAGGGCATGGGGCCCAAGCTATTGCCGCTGACGCTCAAGCCGGGGCAGCAGGAGCCCGGCAAGATTTGGGGAGACGCCGAGCGGCTCGGCGAAGGCGCACGTTGGATGCTGCGGTCGAAGATTACGGGCGGCTTCGTCGACGCGGCCCTTCCGTTCATGCGGAAGGCTCACGCGGAGCAGCGTCCATTCTACGTGAATCTCTGGCCCGACGATGTGCATAGCCCGTTCTGGCCGCCTGTCGACAAGTGGGCGGACGGCAAACGCGGACTGTATCTCTCCGTGCTCGAGGAGATGGACCGACAGCTGGGCAAGCTGTTTGACTTCATCCGAAGTGACGAAAGCCTGTCACGGAATACGCTGGTGCTGATCTGCTCGGACAACGGACCGGAGCAGGGCGCCGGGTCGGCCGATCCGTTGCGGGGCTTCAAGACGCAGCTCTACGAAGGCGGAGTGCGCTCGCCGTTGGTGGTCTGGGGGCCGGGGCTGCTGAGCAAGACGGGGCAGGTCGATGAGACATCGGTCTTTGCGGCGATCGATCTAGTGCCAACGCTATTGGACCTGACGAAGACGCCGCATCCGGAGGGCGTCGAATACGACGGTGAATCGCTGGTCGGCGCCTTGCTGGGCAAGGGCGGTTCGAGAAGCAAGCCGATCATGTTTCGTCGCCCGCCGGATCGCGACTCGTTTTATGGAGACAGCGATCTGCCGGATCTTGCCATGCGATCGCAAAACTGGAAGCTGTTGTGCGAATACGATGGCTCCGAGCCGGAGCTGTACCATCTGGCCAACGATCCCACCGAGTCGACCAATCTCGCCAATCAAGAGCCGGATGTCGTCCGCGAGCTGACCGCCGCTTTGCTGGCTTGGCACAAGTCGATGCCGCCCGACAACGGCGCGACCTTTCAGCCTCGACCACGCCGCAAGAAATAAACCCAACCCGTAAGGAAACGCAAAGGATGTTGCCCAATCGAATCAACTTAGTGACACTCGGCGTAGCCAATGTGGCTCAAGCGACGGAGTTCTATCAACGTTTGGGCTGGAAACCCTCTTCATCTTCCAACGAGAGCGTCACGTTCTTTCAGTCCAATGGCACGGTGCTCGGGCTGTACGGCCGTGGCCCCCTGGCCGAGGACGCGCAAGTTGAGGATTCCGCCCCCGGCTTTTCGGGAATTGCGTTGGCGGTGAATTTCAACTCGGAGGCTGAGGTGAATGAGGCGTTCACGCATGCCGTGGCCAGCGGCGCCAAGCCGCTCAAGACGCCGCAAAAGGTGTTTTGGGGCGGCTACTCCGGATACTTCGCGGATCCCGATGGGCATGTCTGGGAACTAGCGCACAACCCCTTCGCGCCACTGGATGAACAAGGTTGGATGACGATGCCCGAGTAGCGGGGTCTACGCTATGCTTTCAATCTCACATTGACGTTTCGATTCACTTTCAGGTCTTTCGCATGTTCGTACCGGTACGCCTGTTTGCCGCGCTATTTTTGACACTTGTCGCGACAAAGATCCACGCTCAGGATGACTGGCGGCTGCGTCCGCTTGCTTACAACCACCCCGGTTTGAAAGTCGATCTCGGCGTGGGACTCTGGGCTTGGCCGTTGCCGGTGGATTATGACGGCGACGGAGACCTGGATCTTTTGGTGTCCTGCCCCGACAAGCCGTCGAACGGCGTTTACTTTTTCGAAAACCCCACCGGGGATCCTCATAACAAGCTGCCGGTGTTTCGGCCCGGCGTGCGGTTGGGCAAGACGGGCCACAACATGCAGGTCAGCTACGTCGACGGCGAGCCTCGCATTCTGCAGACCAATGTCGAATTTCCGCGAGACGCCAAGACGGGGGCGTTCGCCTTCGACCAAGGCAAACGGATCTACCCTCGCAACAACGTTCATGAGAACCGAGTGCGCGGCAACATGTGGCGGTATGTCGACTACGACGGCGATGGCGACCAGGACCTCGTGGTCGGCGCCGGCGATTGGACGGATTACGGCTGGGACCACGCGTACGACGCCCAAGGCCGTTGGCGAAATGGGCCGCTGCATGGATTTGTCTACTTGCTTCGCAATCGCGGCGGGGCCGAGCCGACATACGACGAGCCGCAGCGAATTCAGGCGGGCGGCGCCGAAATTGATGTTTATGGCTGGCCCTCCCCCAACTTCGCCGACTTCGATGACGACGGCGATCTCGATCTGTTGTGTGGCGAGTTTCTCGATGGCTTCACTTATTTCGAAAACGTCGGCAGCCGCACACAGCCCAGCTACGCGGCAGGAGTGAAACTCGACGACCACCTCGGCCAGCCGCTGGTCATGGATCTGCAGATGATCACTCCGACAGCGATCGACTGGGACCGCGATGGCGATCTCGACCTGATCGTCGGCGATGAAGACGGCCGCGTGGCCTTGGTCGAAAACACCGGCAGGTTGCAGCAGCGACGCCCCGTGTTTCGGACGCCTGTCTACTTTCAACAAGAGGCCGACACGCTCAAGTTCGGAGCGCTCGCGACCCCGTTCGCCTACGACTGGGATGGGGACGGCGACCAGGACATCCTTTGCGGCAACACTGCGGGCTACATCGGACTGTTCGAGAATCTAGGGCCCGGAGAGGGCGGCAAGCCAAAGTGGTCGGCGCCAAGGCTGCTTGAGTCACAGCGCGAAGGTCAGCCTGACAGCCGCCGAGTGTTTCGCGTGCTGGCCGGGCCCTCCGGATCGATTCAGGGACCGTGCGAGGCGAAGTGGGGTTACACGACGTTGTCCGTCGCGGATTGGGACGCCGACGGCGACCCGGACATCCTCTACAACTCGATTCTGTCGCGCGTCGGCATGTTGCGAAACGACGCCGGAGCGCTGACGGACATTGCACTACCCAGGCCGAGCGGCCGAGCCGCGGCCGGGCTCGCGATTCGTCAAGAGGCCCCACCCAGCTGGTATTGGTGGCAAACGTTGGCCGGCGACGCGCTGACCCAGTGGCGGACCACTCCGCTGGCCATCGAGTTTGACGGCGAGCCGGGGCTGGATCTCGTGATGCTCGATCAAGAGGGCTACCTGACTCTGCGGTCGGGAGGCGGTGACGCCCGGCGGATCTTTGTCGACGAACAACAGCGCCCGCTGCGACTGAATTCGAAAACCTGTGGCGGCTCGGGGCGATACAAGCTGGCAGTGGTGGATTGGGACGGCGATGGCCGGCTCGATCTGCTCGTCAACTCCGAGAACGCCACTTGGTACCGCAATTGCAAAACCGAGTCGGGCAACATCGTCTTGAAGAAGGTTGGCAACTTGGCGAAACGGAATGTGGCTGGCCACACATCCAGCCCGGCGGCCTGCGACTTCAATCGTGATGGCCGGCCCGACTTGTTGATCGGCGCCGAGAACGGACGGCTCTACTACATCGAGCATGCCGATTGCATTCAGTACTCGGGCAAACAGATTGAAGCCGCGGCGCCAAGGCCAGAGTCTCAGCAACGCTTCCCCGGCTTCGTCTCGGAGGAACTTGTCTATACGACCGCAAGTTTCCCGCAATGCCACGCATCAACGATTTGCGAGACCAGCCGAGGTCTTGTCACGGCTTGGTTTGGTGGCACTCGCGAAGGCCAGGATGACGTAGGAATCTGGTCCAGCTACCACGACGGCTCGAGCTGGTCGGCTCCGGTGCAGTGGGCCGACGGTGTGCAACACGACGGGAAACGCTATCCCTGCTGGAACCCGGTGCTTTACCAACCGCCCGGCGACGGCCCCACATTGCTGTTCTTCAAGGTCGGACCGAATCCGAGGGAATGGTGGGGAGAAATGATGGTCAGCTACGATCGCGGCAGAACGTTTCGCGATCGACGCCGGCTTCCCGAGGGCATTGACGGGCCGGTGCGGTGCAAGCCAATCTTGCTGCCCGACGGCGAGACATTGCTGTGCGGCTCGTCCACGGAGTACGACGGCTGGCGCGTGCACTTCGAGACGACCAAACTGCGCAACGGCATGCCTAGTGGCATTTGGGGGCGAGTCGGTCCGATTAACACGGCAGAACGTTTCAACGCCATTCAGCCGACGATTCTCGAGCATGCCGACGGCCGCCTGCAGGTGCTCTGCCGCACCAAAGAGAGCGTGATTGTCACCAGTTTCTCAAGCGACCAGGGCAAGACGTGGTCCGGTTTGGAGCCGATTGACTTGCCGAATCCCAACTCGGGCATCGAGGTCGTCTCGTTGAAGGATGGTCGTTTCCTGCTGATCTACAACCACTTGGGCAGCGGCAAGACCGGCTGGGGCCGACGCGGCATGTTGAACCTCGCGATCTCGAAGGACGGGCTTGCCTGGCACAAGGCCGCCGTGCTCGAACAGGAGGAGAAAGCCGAGTTCAGCTACCCGGCGATCATTCAGACTGCCGATGGGCTCGTCCACATGTCGTACACGTGGAAACGCCAACGCGTGAAGCACGTGGTCGTCGACCCGCAGCAAATCGTCGCGGGCGATCGGCTGTCGAAAGACAACTGGTAGAACTACATCACCGCGAAGTAATTGTCGACGGCGAAGTCGAAGTTCTGCGGGGTTAGCTCGAGCTTCTGTCGGCTATAGAGGCAGTGGTTGCGAATCTGCAGCAGCAGGTCGCGGGGATGGCAGGCCCGGAAATTGCGGCCAGCCTTCTTGTAGTGATGCTCAATCAGGTAGGTGATCACATCCTCCCGGTATTCGAACTTCAGGCTGCGGCACATCAGCTCGAACAGCTTGCGGAATTCCGGCTCGGACGGATCGATCACTTCGATCTTATACGGAATACGCCGCAGGAACGCTTCGTCGACCAGATCCTTCGGCTCGAGGTTCGTCGAGAACACGATCAGCTGATCGAACGGCACCTGGATCGATTTGCCGCTGGGCAAGTTGAGAAAGTCGTGACGCTCTTCCAGCGGGACGATCCAGCGATTCAGCAGCTCATCGGTGCTGATCCGCTGGCGTCCAAAGTCGTCGATCACCAGCGTGCCGCAGTTGCTTTTCATCTGCAGCGGCGCCTCGCAAATCCCGGTCGCCTCGTTGTGCGACACCTCCAGGTGGTCCATGGTCAATTCGCCGCCGACCACGATCGTGGGCCGCTTGATCCTCACCCAGCGGCGGTCGATGTTGTTCGTGATCAGGCCCTCGGTCTCGGGCAGCGGCGCCAGCTCGTGGTTCATCGGATCGTAAACGCGAATGATGTCGCCATCGACGCCGAGCGCACGGGGAATCCAGACCGTCGAGCCGAACGCCATCGTGACCCGCTTCGCGATGCTCGTCTTGCCGTTGCCCGGGTAGCCGTAGAGGAACATGCCCTTGCCCGAGTTGATGGCGGGGCCCAGCCTCGCAAACATCCGCGGGTTGACCAGCAGGTCGCGAAAGGCGTACTTCAGATCCTCTTGGGTGGGATGCAGCTTCGTCAGTGACTGAGCCTTCACGCCGCTGCAATAGTCTTCCAACGTGACCGGGCAGGCGCCGAAGTAAGTGCAGTTCTGCTGGTGACGCTTGGCCCGTTCACGGCCGAGATCCGTGAGCTGGTAGACATAGTCGTTCATCGCCGCGGAGCCGCGGTAGACGACCAGCTGCTCCGACTTCAGCGCGAGGAACATGTCCTCGAGGATCATGAATGGGAGCGAGATTTGATCGGCAATTTGGCGTCCGGTTCCACTGCCGCGAGCGAGCAGGAATTTCAGCACCAACGCCTCGATTTCGGAGTCGGTGAATCCGGTGCCGCTGATCGAGGTGGGAGCGGTTGGCAAGAACTCGTCCGTCGGGACGTCCTGCTGGAGGTTCTTCGGAGGTTGGACAGGCTGCGGCGGCGCCTTGACCGGCAAGTCTTCCACGGCGACGCGTGGAGTTTGCGGCGTTGGCGCGGGTGCGCTGGGAGCCGCTGCTGCCTTGGCGCCAGTCTGGGTTGTTAGATTGTTGATGCGTGCCAGTAGATTGGCAAGTTTCGCGTCTTCGCCTCGATCGCTCATCGCTTCCTCGTTCCCTGCAAGGTGTGCACTTCGCGACGCACTCGCCGCGAAGACAACTGTTGGCAAGGGAACTTTAGGACGTGGCAAATGCCGGGACGGCTGCCAATAGTGGGGCCGTTGGCCGAGTTCACGGCTGCAGGCAGGTTGTGACGGTTGCAACGATCGTCGGGACCACTTCGCGTCGTTGCAGGCTGGCAGCCTGCAACCGACTCCCAGAACCACAAACGTCACAGGCTGGCAGCCTGTGCCACGATCCCTGCAACCTACTGCCAGAAGAAGCATCACAGTTTGGCAGCCTGTGCCACGTTACCTCGTGGCAGGAGGCGGTTGCGTGGCGCCTGCTGTCACAACCGGAAACGGTATGAATTCCGGCGAGTGATCCCGTGCGACGACTCGAGCCTTGTTTGTGCGAGGTGAAACATTCGTTGCCCGACTTGCCAAGTTGGTGTGGCTCGCGCTGGATGTTGGACGACTGGCGTCGGCAAACCGCAATGCTTCGGCTTGCCGAGCCATTTCGGGTGATAAGGGCTGGGGCGCTCCCCACCCGGCAACTCGCGCATGCGAACCACGGCCGAGACGCTCCGTTTCGCCGGAGTCATTGTCCTGGCGATTGGCGCGGGACACAAAGACTTGGCCCGTTGTCCTGCTGCGCGGAGAGAGATCGACGGCCCGAGGAACTGAGTGCGGCTGTTCTCCTGCGGCGACCTGGAGCGGCGCCGTTTCGGCTGTCGTTTTGGCTGTCATTTCGGCTGCCGAAGCCAGCGGACGTGCTGACGCCGGCGGCGCGGCAAGCGGCAAGGGTGGCAGCAACTGAGTTTCTCGTGGTAGCTCGACTTGTGCCGTGGTTTCAATGCCGGACCGCATTTCGCGAAGCGTCGGCTCGCGCAGCATCGGCGTGCTCGCCTGCGCAGCGGTGGTTTCAAATCGTGCCGGCGTCTCGCGAACCGTAGCCTGGTTGCTCAATTCGATGGCGCCGACGAGGTGGTCGACCGGTCGGGCCTCCATCGCAGGCGACCCTTGTGAGGCCCGGTGGACCGATGTGTCAGAGCCGGGGACAAATGCCCGAACGGCTTCCTGGCTGAGCCCACTGCTGGCAAGTCGGGATAGGCTGGCGGAAACTGTCGGCGTCGAGATCGAGGAGTCGAAGTGCAGGCTGAGATCGATCGGGGAATCGATGGGGGAATCGATGGGGGAATCGGCGCACAAGTCACCACAGAAAAGGCAGCCGGCGAGGACAAAGCCGAGTCGTAGGGATGTCATGTTTCCTCCCCCAATAGCTGCCTGTTAGGCCTGTTAGAAAAGACCCGATTGGCAATCAGCACCGCCTTCACGTTGCTGGAAATTGCAGGCTCGATTGCTGGTCTTACAGGCGAAGCGACACTTCCTTCATCGGCAGTAAAATACGTAAAGTTGAGGGCTTGTGCCGATAATCCGGCTTGTAACGGTGGCGGCGACCTGAACCGAGGATCGGCGAGCTCGGCTTGCCTCATTCATTTATCCCTCCTATCCTCACGTCGGTCATCGGCAGGGGTGCCGGTGCCGATGAGGTCCTAACTGATCGAGCTTGGAAGGACGCGACGTGCCGAAATCCGATGGCAGTGACTACAACCTCCCCGCCCAATTCCTGCGCGTGTGCAAGCAGCGGATGAGGTCGGTCAAGGTGACCGACAGCATGAGCGGCGAGATGACGGGCGCCGACTTGTTGCTGCGGACGCTCGTCTTGCGACGGCTGTTTCTGCGCCATGTGTTGAAGCCGGACGAGCGTTTTGTGGGAGTGCTGCTGCCACCGTCCAACGGAGCGATCATGGCCAACATGGCGCTGTCGCTGTCTCGACGCACGGCCGTCAACCTGAACTACACGGTGACTTCCGAGGTGATGAACGCCTGCATCAAGCAAGCGGGAATCGCCCATGTGATCACCAGCCGCCGGGTGATGAGCAAGTTGAATCTCGAACTGGACGCCGAGGTGGTGTACCTGGAGGATCTCAAGGACAAGCCGACGACAGGCGACAAGATCGCAGCTGCGGTTGGCGCCTACGTGTTGCCGTCCGGCGTGTTGGCCGCGACGCTCGGGTTGGGAAAGATCCACGCGGACGACGTCGCCACCGTGATCTTCACTTCGGGGTCGACCGGCACTCCCAAGGGCGTGATGTTGACCTACGCCAACGTCTCCTCGAACGTTGGCGCCATCAACGAAGTGATCCGGCTGACCGAAGACGACGTGCTGGTGGGCGTGCTCCCCTTCTTTCACTCGTTTGGCTACACGGTGACGATGTGGTCGGTGATGTCGCTGAACATTCGCGGCGCCTATCACTTTGATCCGCTTTCCGCTCGGGCTGTGGGCCAGCTGATCGAGAAGACCAAGGGCACGATGCTGTTGGCGACGCCGACGTTCCTGCGGTCTTACTTGCGACGCTGCAAGCCGGAGGATCTCAAGAGTCTCGATGTGGTGGTGGCCGGCGCGGAGAAGTTGCCCGTGGAGCTGTGCGACGCGTTCGAGGAGAAGTTCGGCATCCGGCCGGTCGAAGGCTATGGCGCCACCGAGCTGTCGCCGCTGGTCTCGGTGAACTTGCCGGCCAGCCGGGCCGGGGACGAGCATCGACGCGAGGGCACGGTGGGTCGCCCCGTGCCCAACGTTCGTGCCAAAATCGTGTCACTCGAGACCGGCGAGGTGTTGCCGACGGGCGAGCCGGGCATGCTCAAGATCACCGGCCCCAATGTGATGAAAGGGTATCTTGGCCGCGAAGACTTGACGTCCAAGGTCCTGCACGAGGGCTGGTACGAGACGGGGGACGTCGCGCTGCTGGACGCGGACGGCTTCATCAAGATCACCGGCCGCCAGAGTCGTTTTTCGAAAATCGG
>JAGQPF010000012.1 GCA_020426845.1 Planctomycetales bacterium | reverse complement strand
GATTCGCCTGGCGTGGTTCTCGCTGGTGCTCCCTGCGCTATTGCTCAACTATTTCGGGCAAGGTGCCTTGCTGATTGAGGACTCATCCGCCATCGACAGTCCCTTCTACCGCCTGGCGCCGGCATGGTCTCGCGTTCCGCTGGTTTTTCTCGCGGCCGGCGCCACCGTGATTGCGTCTCAAGCCGTGATCTCCGGCGCCTTTTCGCTGAGCGTGCAGGCGGTGCAACTTGGCTACTTTCCGCGATTGCGGATCATCCACACATCAAAGGACGAACGAGGCCAGGTCTATGTGCCGGCCGTGAATTGGCTGCTTTTTGTCGCCGTGGTGGGATGTGTGCTGGCCTTCAGGACTTCCGAGCACTTGGCGTCCGCCTATGGGATGGCGATTACGACGACCATGGTGATTACCGCGGTGCTGCTGTATGTCGTCATGAGGAAGCGATGGCAGTGGCCCAAGTGGCTGGCGATTCCCGTGGTCGGGTTCTTTCTGGCCGTCGACCTGACGTTTTTCGGGGCCAACCTGGTGAAAGTGCTGGAGGGCGGGTGGCTTCCGCTCTTGCTGGGAGTGGCAACTTGCTTGGTGATGGTGGTCTGGCAACGCGGCCAAGAGGTTGTTCGCCAGCGACTGGACGAGGGGGCGCGCACGCTCGACGAGTTCCTGGCCGAGCTGCGAGCGAACCCGCCGCAACGAGTGGAAGTCCCCGCAGTCTATTTGACACCCAACGCGGAGGTTCTTCCCGACACGCTGACGAGCAACTTGCGGCACAATCGCGTGCTGCACAAGCCTGTCGCAGTGATGACGATCATCACCGAAGAAGTGCCATGGGTGAAGCTCGACGACCGCGTCCAAGTGGAGCATCTCGGCGAGCAAGTCTATCGGATTGTCGCCCACATCGGCTTCAAGCAGCAGCCGAACGTGCCCAACCTGATGCAGCAATGCCGGCAATACGATGTGGACTTTACCGGCCCCGCTACATCGTTCTTTCTCGGCCGCCTGACACTTCAGATTGCCGGCCAGCCTCGCTACACCGGATGGCACAAACGGCTTTTCGCCTGGCTGATGCACAACTCGCACGACGCCAGCGCCTTCTTCGGCATTCCGCCGGAACAGGTTGCCGAAGTTGGGCGAAGGCTGGAGATCTAACTCAAGCGTTAGTTGTGGGTTGGAAAACTCGCGAAGTCGTGGCAAGCCACGAGCTTGGGGCGGCGGCCAACCCAACGCTCTAGTGTTGACGGCGATTAGGCCTGGAACGAGCTGCCGCAACCGCAGCTGCGAACGGCGTTCGGATTGTCGATCTTGAATCCGCGTTGGTCGATTTGGTCGATGTAGTCGATGGTCGTCCCGTCCAAAAGCAATTCGCTCTTGGGGTCAACCAAGACTTTGACGCCGTGACAGTCGTAGACCGCGTCGTCCTGCTCGGCCTTGGAGAAGTCGAGCTTGTAGCTGTAGCCACTGCAACCACCCGCAGTGATCGCAATCCGGAGCATCTCTTCCTCGCTCGCCCCCATCTCCGCATGAGTACGCTGAATTTCGGCGGCAGCACGTTCGGTCAAACTGATTGGCATCTGAATCCTCCGTTGGCGAAACGATCGCGAATTTGGTGCGAGTTGAACACCAGTTAAGTGATTGGTTGAACAGTTAGTTGCTGACGAGCGGACCGTTGGGGCTGCTGAACCGCCTAGCAGCCTGTTTTCAACGGGCTCCCGGGTGCGATTTTTCGCACCTCAATATGTATAAAATAGGCAATCGGCTGCCGAACGGGAAGGCCGCCAGCAAAAACGCCTGACGGCAGCCCGCGTCGCCAAATCCAGTTATCGACGCAACTGATTGACAAACAACAGTTTGCAAGCCAGAAGTCCGGCCACCTGCCAGAGCGTCCCGTAGCGGACATTTGGTTGGCGCTGCAGCTTCAACAAGCCGAACCGTGCCCCGTGAAGGGCGTCACTCGGTCCCGCCAAATGCCGGGTGTTCCGGGTCGCCTCGCGAAAGCAGGTAAGCCAGCAAGTCGGCCAGTTCATCCTCATTGAGCGGGTTCACCAGCTCGCGTGGCATCAACGACGTCTGCGAAGGCCGTATCGCATCAATGTCGTCCTTCTTAATGGTCATGACCTTGTTGGCGTCTTCGGGATCGGTCAACACGGTCACCGTGCCGTCCTCACTTTCGGTCAACAGTCGGCCGGTAATCGCCTTGCCGTCCGCCGTACGGATTTGGTGAGCCCGATATTGATCCGAGATGACTTTGCTGGGCTCCACAATCGCCTCGGCCAAGTCTCGTGCCTGGAATCGGGCAGCGACATTGGTCAGGTCGGGTCCGGTCGCGCCGCCCTCCCCGTTGAAGCGGTGGCACACGATGCAACGCGAGGCCGCGTACGCTCGCTTGCCTCCCTCGAAACTTCGGTGCTCCAGTTTGTTGTCGACCAGCTGCACCAATTCCTCGACGGTCCACTTTCGGCCCGGCCCGATCGGTTGGGGCAGCTGAGTGGGCTTGGGCGGGGGCGCCACCGCGGCCAACGCCGCACGCTCGGCTTCGGAAGCATTCTCCAATGCCTCTTTGCGAATATTGTCGATGAAGCCTTGGTAGCTCGCTCCGCCACTGCGTTCCCGAGCCTCGTCGAGCCAGGCAAAGTATTGCTTCCGCTGCTCCAGCGTCCAACCGTACTTCATGTTGCGAAGCACAAAGGCGAAATGGATGTTCTGCAGCTCGGGCAGGTTGGACAGCATTTTGGCAATCGTGCCGCCGTAGCCCGCGTTTCTGGCCAGCAGTTCCGAGATTTCTTCGGGAGATTGTTTGCGCGGGGAGGCGATCAACTTGAGCGTCTTTTCGATCACCGTTGGCGAGTTCACATAGACCAACAACCTCGCCAGCTCGCTGTTTTCGTCGTCGTTGTCCGCCGGGAAGAGCGGGCTGAGCTTGGCGTCAACCGCGGCAAGCACATCCTTGGCGGGCCGCCCCTGGCGGACAAACAGCAAGGCGTACGCACGATAGGCGTCGAGCCGCAGGCCGCGATCCAACTTCGGGAGATCCAGGGCATTGAGTTTTTGTATGGCCCGCGCTTGTTGAGCTGCGTCGGCGGGCGCCTGCCGCGCGAAGGCGACGAGCCCGCTGATCAGTTTGCGAGGCTCGTTCTCGGCCAACACACGTTCAGCCCACAGCCCCGCGTCGAGATGCTCCAACGCGGTGCGCGCCGCAAAGCGAATGTGGCGATCCGGATCACCGAGCCCCGTCCAAATCTGCTCAATCGCCTCGTCACGTGGCGCCGCGTGCAACAGCTCGAGCGCATGACGCTTCGCGCGAGCTTCGGCATGTTTTGTGTCGCGGGAGATGGCTGGCGCAGTCGACTCGTCGCCGACGTAGGTTACGCGAAACAGTTCGGACTGCGTGCCACGTCCGCCAACCGTGAAATACAACGCGCCATCGGGGCCGACTGCGGCATCCGTCAGGGGCAGCGGAATCCGCGAGACGAACTCTTCCTTCACGGCTCGGTAGCTGGCGCCATCGGGGGTGAGATGGACGGCGTACATCGTGCCAAAGGTCCAGTCGAGCAGGTACAACGCGTTTTGATACTTGGCCGGGAATTTGGCGCCGTAACCAAAGGTCACGCCAACGGGAGAGCCGGGGCCGATGTTGACCGCCGGCGGCAAGCTGTCCACGTAGTAGGTGGGCCATTTGCCTGTCCCCGATCTCCAGCCAAACTCGCTGCCGCTCGTGGCATGCACGACTCGCGTGGGCCGATACCACGGCGTGCCCATGTCCCATTCCATGTCGGCGTCATAGGCGAACAGCTCGCCGTCTGCGTTGAAGTCCATGTCGTAGGGGTTGCGGTAACCGACGCTGAACATTTCCCAGACCTTGCCGTCGGGGTCCGTCTTGGCGATCCAGCCGCCGGGCGCCAATTTTCCGCGAGCGTGTCCTCGCGCGTCCCATTGCCTCGGCAACAGGTGATCTTCCGACCAATTGCTGCGGATTCGGCTGCGGGCAAAATCCGCCGGCGGATCAGTGTGGTTGCCCGCAATCACGTACAGGCTGTTGCCATCGGGGCTGAGCCGCAACGCGTGCGGACCGTGCTCGCCTCCGCCACGGAAGTCCTTGAGCTTTTCGACCTGATCGTACTGGTCGTCGCCATTCGTATCCTTGCAGCGGTACAGGCCGCTGCCGGGGCCGCCGTTGACCGAGACATACAGCGCGCCGAACGCGTGCAACATGCCTTGGGCTGACGTGATTTTGACATCCAGCGGCTCGACGACCGTGGGCTTGTCCGACCCGATGGGCGAGGGAGTGATGCGATACAGCCCCTTGCCGCCCTGGTCGCTGGCGATCAGCCGGCCCTTGTCATCGAACGCAATGCAAACCCACGATCCGAGCTCCTCCTTCGGAACGGTATAGAGCAGCTCGACCTGGTATCCGGGCAGCGTGCGGAAAATATTGCGCGCTGCGCCGGGCAAGCCGCCGCCGCTCGAAAACACATCACCCCACGGGCTGACCCCCATCGCTCCGTGCAACTTGACGGGCTGGTATTGATCCTGGCCAGGCAGCGCGGCCTCCCAATCGGAGTCCGTCACCAGGAACTGAGGCTTTCCATCTTCGGCTTGCCAGCCGAGCTTCGCCGCAGCCGCGGCTACGCCACCCGCATTTCTCGCATCAATCAACAACTCGTTCTTGCCGACCTTCAGATGCCGAGTGACGTCCACCCGGGCGGGCTGAGCCCACTCGTCGCCGGTGGCGACCTGCTCGCCGTTCAACTTCACGGTCATCGCGTTGTCGCAAGTGACAACCAGGGTCGCCAACGTAAACTGCTCAACCTGAAACGTGCGACGGATCAGGTAGCGAGCCTGACTCTGTTCCGGTCCCCAAACCCATTGCGGCTGGGGACCCTGCTTCAAGTCCACTTGTTTCGAGGCAGTCTCGGCGACTTTGCCTTCGTACTCCGAAGGGGCAATCTGCGGAGCCTGTCGGTAGATGTCTGCCGCCCGACCGGGTGTGACAGCCAACATCGCGGCGGCGAGCAGCAAAAAGTTCAGTCGGGCTACAATCAAATTCATGGCGTTGCGCGGAGTTGGGGAGTTGCGGGAGTTGGATGCCAACGACAGCGACGAACGGTTGTCCGCCAAGCGTGCGGATGGACAAGTTGATCGTGTCATCCGGAGTGTCGAGATTCAAGACTACAAAGCAGGCGCGGCGACATTGAGCCGGCCGGCAAGGTCCAACAACTGTTGCCAGTTGCCTTCATCGAGCGGGACTCCGTTGGCGCGTTTGTCGGCTTCCACGCGTCGTTCCGGGTCCCCTGGCAGCGTGATTCGCTCGACCCCTTCGATCAGCTGGCAACTGCGATTAAAGTCGATCAGCTGTTTGACTTCTTTTGCAAAATGCTCCGCTCCGCCAAAGTGCGCGGGATCGCATAGCAGCATGAAGACGCAGTTTCCCTTGGGGGTGATGGGGGTCTCCCGCGCGCACAGTCCGCCGCTCAAGGCGCCCGAGAGCACGTCGATCATCAGCGCCAAGCCAAAGCCTTTGTACGCTTGGTCGCCGCCCATCGGGAGAATCGTCCCTGGCGGGTCCGCGTAGAGATCGTTCGGGTCCGTCGTCGGCTGTCCCTGGCTGTTCAAGAGCCAGCCTTCGGGGCAGGTTTCGCCCGCGATCTTTTTGACTCGCACCTTGCCCTCGGCCGTGGCGCTGGTGCTGAAGTCGAGAATCAATGGCGAGTCCTCGTGCGGGGCGCCAACTGCCATCGGGTTGGTGCCAAGACGCGGCTCACGACCGCCGGGAGGCGCCACTCGCCGAGCTGCCCCGTGCGTGTTGACCATCAACTGAGAGACCAGGCCATGCTGCGCTGCAATCTCGCAGTACTCGCCCAGCCGGCCGATGTGAGACGAATGACGTAGCGTGCCGACGCCGATTCCGTTTGCTTTCGCCTTTTCAATCAGGCGATCCGTGAGCCGCCCGCATTGCACGCGGCCCAGGCCCCAGTTCGCGTCGGCGGCTAACACGGTCTCGGTTTCCGAAATCGTGTCGAGCGGCACGCCCGAGACAGCTTCGCCTTCGGCTAGCATCTGCAGATAGAAAGGTATACGCATCACTCCGTGAGAATCGTAGCCCTTTAAATTCGCATCAACGAGGCTGCGCCCCACCACGTCGGCTTCTGCGGCGCTGGCTCCGCCTGCCGCAAGGAGGTCAATTGAAAAACGCTCCAGCGTCTCCACATCCAGTCGAGGCATCTGCTCGGTTCCTTCTTCGTTTCCGGCCAATGGCCGCTGTGTCAAATGGGCCGTTGAACTAACAGGTGGGTCAGTGAGCTTCCAACAACGGCTTCAAGGCCGTTTGGAATTCCTTGGCTTGACGCCAGAAACCCAGGTCGGTGGGGTGAGAGCTATCGACGGTGCCCTCGAAGTCGTCGCCCAGCAATTGCGGGCCACGCAGGTAGTGCAGGTTTTTGTCCGTGGACGCCAACGCTTCGAATTCCTTCCGCAGCGCCGCTTGCGAGGAACGATTGCGTTTCAGTTTGGAGTCGATCAAGTAGGAGTTCGAGTAATCGCGATCCTCCACTAATAGAATCGGGGTCTCCGGATGGCGCTCGCGGATCTGCCGAATCAGGGGCTGGGTGCGTTCCGACACCTGATCCGCGGTGATGTTGGGCAGGCAGTCAATGACAAACACCGCGGCGTCGATGTCTCGCATGTATTGCCCCACCTCGGTCTCCATCCGGCCGTTGCCCGAGAAACCGAGATTGACCACCGGGCGATCAAACCAGCGCCCCAGAATGGCAGTGTGGACCATGCCCGGGCGAGATGCGCATCCACCCTGGGTGATGGAGGTGCCATAGAACACGATCGGCTTCTCGCGACCTGCTGGGCGAGCCGGAGCGGCGGTGAATTGTCTGTCGCTCGCCACGCCAATGCGCACGGACTTCACGCCGTTGTACAACGGCAAGTACACGAGGTATTCGCGGGGCTTGCCATCCTCTCGTGGGCGGATGCCGCTCGCCAGCGTGGCCCGATTGGTTTGCTCACGCGGCTGACCGACGCCGAGCCACCGCCAGCCCCCCTCGTCATCGCGGACATAAAGGTCCAGGCCGCTAACGCCCGTGGCTGGCATGTGCGGCATCTCCAATCGACTGGAGTTCAGCGTCCACTCGGCGAGAATCTCCGTCGCGTCAGTCATGAAGCGAGCGCAGATGCCGGTCGAGTCGCGGCTCAGCGACCAAACCGGAGCCCGCACGACTTTCTCGGCCGCTGCCGGCAGCCGGTCGTAGGGCGACGCCGTCTCGGCGAACGCTTTGCCCTCCATGGTCAATTCGGAGACCTCGATCCAAGTGGTCTTGGCAGCCTTCGTAGCGTCCTGCGCCGTGAGTAAGGCGGGCGCGGACAGGGCGCACGCGGCGAGCAAAACCGATCGGGCGAAGGGAGAGCAGAGCATGGTGCGACTCGTGCGGAGAGAGGGGGCGAGTTCGACCTCGCCGGGCCTTGCGAACCACTGGATGGCAGGCGCCGTGGAGGCCAATCTTCCACAGTCTACGCGATCCGACAGCTCCACTGTAGTGGCTTCTCGTGCTGGAAAGCGGCGCACGATGGGGCTCGACGCCGAGCGCGTGACACCGGCCAAAGTTTCAACTATTGTGGTGGGGGCGTTCGCCTCGAGCCTCGCGACTCACCCTCGGTTTCGCTCCCAGGACTTTCCTCACCCGACGATGCCCGAAACGAGCCCCACACCCTCATCCGACACCCATTGGATTGCTCGCCTGCACGATGGCTGCCGGGAGGCGGAGCAGGCGATCTTCGAACGCTACTTCGGCAAGACCCAGCGGCTTGCGGAACGCCGGCTCTCGCGGATCAACTGCCGAGAAGCCGACGAAGAGGATGTCGCGATCAGCGCATTGCACAGCTTCTTTCGGGGAGTGGCGGACAACCGTTTTCAACAGCTGAACACCAGCAACGACCTGTGGCGATTGCTGGCGGTCATCACGGCGCGAAAGGCCGTGCAACAGACTCGGCGCCAATACCGGCTCAAACGCGGGGGCAATGCTGTCCGCGGGGAGTCGGTGTTTGTAAGGGCCGACGATGCCCACTCGGGAGGCCTCGCCGAATCGGCGGTCGCGCCCGAGACTCACGAGGTGGAGGTTCGCGAGTTCCTGCAGTCGCTGCTCGACGCGCTGGACGACCCCGTGCTGCGCGAAGTCGCGACGCTGAAACTTCGGGGCAGCGCGAATCACGAAATTGCCGAACATCTGAACTGTGTGCCCCGCACCGTGGAGCGAAAGCTAGCGCGGATTCGACAAATCTGGATCGGGAAGGGCCTTGGATTGGGCGACGCCTAGCAGCCTCAGCCTCAGCCTCGACCTCGACTCTGGTTCCGTGAAAAAACCCATTGCGCGATCAGGTGATTTTTCAGCGCTTCACGATGATCTCGAACCTGTAGTCGCATCTGTAGGCGCAAAAAAATCCCGGCAAGAGTTTTTGCCGGGATTTGTGAGATCGCACGCTGACGTGGTTGGCGTCGCGAGTTAACGCTTGGAGAACTGAGTGCCACGGCGGGCGCCACGCAGTCCGTACTTCTTGCGTTCCTTCATGCGTGAATCGCGAGTCAGGAACCCACCGTCACGCAGCGCCGGGAACAGCTCGGTGTCGTAGCTGACCAAAGCGCGAGCCAGGCCCATGCGAATGGCGCCGGCTTGGCCGGTCGTTCCACCGCCGGAGACTCGGACGATCACGTCGACCTTCTCCTGATGCCCGACCGCTTGGAGCGTTTGCGCCACCGTGGAGCGATCCTGAGCGGTCGCGAAGTACTCGGTCAAGTCGCGGCCGTTGACCGTGACTTTTCCGGTTCCGGGGCGGACGCGAACGCGGGCCACCGAAGACTTGCGCCGACCGGTGCCGAGCGCGTCGTTGTTGATTTTATCTCGTTTGACAGCGACCATTTCGAGTTGTCAGCCGAAGGAATGAGGTGTGCAGAGAGGCGTCTTTCGACACGCTGTGTGAGCCGGGCCGTTAGGACTTGACGGCCAATTGCAGCGGCTCGGGGCATTGAGCCTGATGATCGTGGTCGGGGCCGACGACGAGCTTCAGTTTGCTCAGCATCTTCCGTCCGAGCTTGCTCTTGGGCAGCATGCGTCGCACGGCTTCGCGGAGAATCAACTCCGGACGCTTTGCCAACCGCTCGGTGGCCGTCTCACTGCGGAGCCCCGGATAACCGGTGTACCAAGTGTATGTCTTCTGATCCCACTTGCGCCCGGAGAACTTGACCTTCTCGCAATTGACGACAATCACGTAGTCTCCCGTGTCAATGTGGGGAGTGTACGTGGGGCGATGCTTGCCCATGAGGATCATGGCGATGTCGCTGGCCAAACGGCCCACGATGAGATCGGTTCCGTCGACGAGCCACCATTTGGGGTCGAGGTCGCCGGGCTTGGCCATGTAGCTTTTCGAGGTGTTCGCAGACATCCGAGATATAGCTTGAGGAATGGATGTTGAATTGGTGGGCCCCATTGCCCTTGGGGCAAACACGCAGCTTAGCCCTTTTGGCAGACCGCGGCAAGGGCGTACGGCCGGGACGCATGGAAAAAGTGTCAAACCAGCATCAAGCCAGCGCCAAGTCAGCGCCAAGTCAGTATCAAACCGCAGGGCCGCCCGTTCGAGAATCTGCGACGCCCCAACGGTAACGAGCGGTCCCAAGCGGTCGCTCCATCCATGCTGCGGCGACCAGCGTCGGCCCAGGCACCTTGTTGGCAGCCGCTACAATCGTATATTTCAGGCTTTCCGTCACCCCCCGCCCGGCTTGCGAAAGCGACTCCCCACACGCCGATAGGACGAGCCCATGCTGGTTGCTGTACCGAAAGAAACGTTCCCGGGCGAGCGACGGGTGTGCCTGATCCCCGCTGACCTGCCAAGATTGGCAAAAGCCGGCATCGAGGTGCTGGTGGAACGTGGCGCCGGCGTCGCCGCCGGATTTCCCGACGCGCTCTACGAGGATAAAGGCGCCAAGCTGGCCGACTCGCGCGAGGAGCTATGGAGCTGCGGCGATGTGATCGCCACGGTCCGCACGCTCGGCGCTTCTCCCGAGTGCATGGAAGCCGACCTGAAGTGCGTGCGGCCCGGCCAGTTGCTCGTCGGCTCGTGCGACCCGCTCGGGCATCCGGAGTGTGTCGCCCAGTGGGCCGAAGCTCAAGGCAGCCTGTTCGCCTTGGAGCTGATTCCCCGCATCACTCGCGCTCAGAGCATGGACGTGCTGTCGTCCATGGCGACGGTGGCGGGCTATCGCGCCGTGCTGCAGGCGGCCATCGCCTCTCCCCGCATGTTCCCGATGATGATGACCGCTGCCGGCACGTTGTCCGCCGCGCGAGTGTTTGTGATCGGCGCCGGAGTGGCCGGGCTGCAAGCGATTGCGACTTCGCGGCGACTCGGCGCCGTGGTGCATGCCTACGACCTGCGCCCCGACTGCCGCGAGCAGGTCGAAAGCCTGGGCGGCAAATTCGTCGTGTTGGAACTGGAAACGGGCGAGTCCCAAGACCAAGGCGGCTACGCCAAAGCCATGGGCGAGGACTTCTACCAACGACAACAACAATTGATGGCGGAAGTTGTGGCGGAGAGCGATGTCGTGATCACCACCGCTGCGGTGCCTGGCCGCCCCTCGCCCCGCTTGATCAGCAAGGAAGCCGTGGAGGGCATGGCGCCCGGCAGCGTCATCGTCGATCTGGCCGCGGAGCGGGGTGGCAATTGCGAACTGAGCCAGCCGGACCAGCGTGTCGAACATCATGGCGTCGTGATTTTCGGGCCGACCAACCTGCCGTCCGAGGCGCCGACTCACGCCAGCCAAATGTACTCGCGCAACGTGATGACATTGCTGCTGCACGTCACCAAGGACGGCAAACTGACGCTCGATTTGGAAGACTCCATCGTCAAGGACACGCTCGCCGCGCATGACGGCCAAGTGCACAACGCGCGCCTCCGCGATCTGCTGAATCTGCCGCCGCTTGTGCCCGTGGCGGCGCCGACCGCGAGCGAAGCGACTACGGACGAGGGATCCCAGCCAGGCAACAACGGTTAGGTCGCCATTGAAAAGCACCGGTTGTGGCGCCCGGTTGTGGCAATCGGTTGTGGCAATCGGTCCGGTGTTTTGCTGCAGAACAGCTCGAGACTTGAACCTTTCAGGAGACGGCACGTGAGATCGATGCTTCTAGTCTGGACGCTGGCAGCCAGTGTGCTTGGCGCGCTGGCGATGACTGGTCCCGCAGGACTCTTGGGGTCCGCCGTGGCCGAGGACGACATCACGACACCGAAGGGGGACGCGGGGGACGCGGGAACCCAGGCCGCCGACGACAGCGAGTCCAGCTCGCGCACCGCGGCGCTGATCGCCAGTCTCACTATATTCGTGTTGGCCGTGTTTGTCGGCTTCGAAATCATCACGAAGGTGCCGCCCACGTTGCACACGCCGCTGATGTCGGGCTCCAACGCGATCAGCGGCATCACGCTGGTCGGGGCGTTGCTAGTGGCTGGCGGAGTCTCGGTTGGCGCATCGCGAGTATGGGGATTTCTGGCCGTCGTGCTGGCAACGGTCAACGTTGTCGGCGGCTTCCTCGTCACGCACCGCATGCTCGCCATGTTCAACAAGCCACGCCGCTAACCCGAGGACGCATCAGTGACCGTCAACCCAGTGATTGATATCGCGTACCTCGTGGCCGCGGTGCTGTTCATTTTCGGCCTCAAGGGGATGACGCATCCCCGCACGGCGGTGCGCGGCAACAAGCTCGGCGCCGCCGGCATGACCTTGGCCGTGATTATCGCGCTCTGCGCCCTGGCCGCCCAAGGCGCGGGCTTCGGGCTGATTCTGCTTGGCGCTGTCATCGGCTCGGTGATCGGCGCCGCGTTGGCGATCAAGATCGAAATGACCGCCATGCCGCAGTTGGTCGCGCTGTTCAACGGCTTTGGCGGTCTTGCCTCCGTCTTTGTCGCCGGCGGCGCGCTGCTGGATCCGCAAAACAACCGTTGGGACGCATTGCTAGCCTCCGGTGTCTCGGGCCTGATCGGCGCCGTGACGTTCACCGGCAGCGTGGTGGCATTCGGCAAGCTGCAAGAGCTCAAGGCGTTTCGCAAGCCGCTTCGGCTTCCCGCGCAGCAGCCGATCAACGGCGCGCTGGCCCTCGCGTCGCTGCTGATGTGTGTGATGCTGTCGCAAGGCACGCTGAGCCTCTATTGGCCGATTGTGTTGATCGCCTCGGCGCTGGGGGTGTTGCTGGTCTCGCCGATCGGCGGCGCCGATATGCCGGTCGTGATCGCGTTGCTTAACTCGTATTCGGGACTGGCGGCGGCCGCCACCGGGTTTGTGATCAACAACAGCGTCTTGATCATCTCCGGCTCGCTGGTCGGCGCCTCGGGCATTATCCTGACGAAGCTGATGTGCAAGGCGATGAATCGCTCGCTGACCAACGTGCTGTTTGGCGTGATGGATGGCGGTGGCGGCAAGGGCCCCGATGCCGACGAGGTGTACGCCACCGTCCGCAGCACCTCCGCGGATGATGTCGCGATGCTTCTCGAATCCGCCCAGCGGGTCGTCTTCGTGCCGGGCTACGGCATGGCCGTCGCCCAGGCGCAACACGCCGTGCGCGACCTCGGCAAAATGCTCGAGGATCGCGATATCGAAGTCGAATACGCGATTCATCCCGTCGCCGGGCGGATGCCGGGGCATATGAACGTGCTGCTCGCCGAGGCCGACATCGATTACGAGAAGCTCAAGGAGATGGACGCCATCAACCCGACGATGGAGACGGTCAGCGTCGCCATCGTGATCGGCGCCAACGATGTGGTGAACCCCGTCGCCGAGACCGACCCCGGCAGCCCGATCTACGGGATGCCGATCATTCAGGTCAACAAGGCCCAGACGGTGGTCGTGATCAAGCGCAGTCTCAGCCCCGGCTTCGCGCAGATCCCCAACCCGTTGTTTGCCGCCGAAAACACCCTGATGCTCTTCGGCGACGGGCAGCAAGCCGTGCTCGACATCGTCACGGCGCTGAAGGAAAACGCCTAATGCCCCGTCAACACTAAAACGTTGGGTTAGTCGCCGCCCCAACCTCGTGGCTCGCCACGACTTCGCGAGTTCTCCAACCCCAAAACGAAGGCTTGACGGTCCACTAGCACTAGCCTCTTGGCGTTTCTATCGCCGCAAAAAGACGAGCTGAATTCGCGACTGGACGGACAAGTCCGTGCGCGTCGCGTACAATTCCCGATCCGACTCATCGACGAGTTCGACTCGCCGCGCCAAGGTGTCGGCGACCCGAGCGGCATGCTGTGGATGCGACTCGGCAAAGGGGAGGCCGACGCAGTTGTCCGAAGTGTTCGGCGCGTAGTGCAGCACGATGACTCCCGAAGGCGCCACAATCAGCAATTCGTACGCGTCCGAGCGGCGGTCGCCGGCCTGTCGCTGAAGCACGCGACGCAAGTCACACTCGATGGTGACGAACCCGAACGGCTCCTCGCTGCGAGCGTCATAGATCGGCACGCCCGCGACGAGCCGCATGTCGCACGAGCTGTCCGGACAGCGACAGTCCTGGCTCATGGTAAAGCAAGTCTCCCCCGGGTTTTGCAACATCACTTGCCTTGCAAAATCGGTGGCGTCATAGCTCATGAGGCGGCTGCGCGGCACGATGCGGGTGATGGACGGATCCGAGCTATGACGCTCCACACGAACCCGCTCATGCACACTGGCGCCGTCAAAGTGGGTGAACGCAATGCTGAGGTAATCGCGATTGGCGCCGAGCAGTCCCTGGTAAATGCTTGCCAGCCGTTCACGCCAGACCATGATGTCGTCGTCTTCGGGCGTGGGTCGCAGCTCCACATCGATCAGCCCCTGAATCGGAGGCAGATTGGACATGAACCGAGCGTTCGTGGCCAAGTCCCAGACCGCTGATTGGATATTGGCTCGCAGCTCGCGCCCCTCCATCCGCATCTCGTCATACACCGACTGCTTTCGCCGCTGGCCGGCCAGCCATCCTTCCACGCGTTCCGCCAACTCGCTGGCCGTCGCAAACCTCGCGTGAGGCTTGGGGCTCATCGCCCGCAGGCAGATCGCCTCCAGGTCGAGCGGCAGGTGTGGGTTCAGCGTCCGTGGCGTCGGCGCCTGCCCGTCGGCGATGCGTTTGAGCACCTCCGCGACGCCAACATCGCCTCGCGCGTCGATGCTTTGCTGGTGGGGCGCCGCGCCGGCGAGGATCGCGAACAGGATCGCGCCAAGACCATAGACGTCGGTGCGTTCGTCCACTTCATCCAACGCGCCGCGCGCTTGCTCCGGCGCCATGTAAAGCGGCGTGCCGATGATCTCTCCCGCCACGGTCCGGTTCGCCGGCGCGTCATTCGGGGCGAGAATGTCTGCGGAGAGCATGGAGAGCTCGGCGCCGAGCTCGCTGGCGTGCGTGAATTTCGCCAGTCCCCAGTCGAGCACGATGACCTGCCCGAAGTTGTCCAGGGCGATGTTTTCGGGCTTCAGGTCGCGGTGGATGACGCCTCGCGAGTGGGCGTAGGCGATTGCTTGGCAGGCGCCGAGAAACGCGGTCAGCAGTCGGTGAAGTTCGAGCGCGTCCTCTTCCCCGCCATGGCGCCGATCGTGGTAGTGAGCGATGGCGTCCGCGAGCGTGCGTTTGCCGACAAAACGCATGACGTAGAACGGGTTGCCCGTCGTGGGATCGGCGCCGAACATGTAGACCGGCACGACATTGGGATGCTCCAGATGACCGGTGATGGCCGCTTCGCGGCGAAAGCGGCTCCAGGCCACTTCCGAGTTGGCGCGTTGGTGCATCTCCTTCAACGCCACCAGCCGCCCGAGTTTTTCATCACGGGCGATCCAGACGACCCCCAGGCCGCCCTCGGACAACTTCTTCAGCAAAGTGAAACGCGACACGAGCCGTCGCCGGGCGGCGGAGGCCTCAGGGCGTGCCAGTGCGATGGGATCCTGCTGAGCGGCCTCCTGCTGAAAGCGGCCGTTCATTTTCATCATCGCCGCCGAACGGCGCCACGCCACGCTGGCGGCCAGATCCACATGGCTGCGGGCCGCCTCGTCCAATCGAGCCGGATCGAGGGACGCGCGGGATACCAGCAATTCGGCCAAGCCGCCTCGGGACGGGTCCCAACCCTCGACGGCCGACTCCAACTGGGCTTCGGTGACCATGCCCAGTTCGAGCAGCCGCGCAGCCAAGTCCCAGTCGGCGCCGCCAACCGACTGCCTGGCCTGCGAAAGGTCGTTGCGGTCCGGCGAGGGCCCGGACGACCGACCGTCACCAGTAGCGTCTGCGATGGCGGCCGGCTCCGCCGACGGCAGCCTTTCGCACCTCGCCAGCTCCTGCGCCACCGAGTTCTGCAGCCGCGTCCGCGCTTCGGGCTGCAAGCCTGGCTGCCTTGCGTCATCGCCCTCGGTGCCCCCCGCCACCATGTCGGCCATATCCGCCACGGAGTCCTGAATCATACGACACAGCTTGGCAAAGCTCCGCGCCGGCGGCGATTCGCCCAGCCGTTGGGCAACCGAGCTGCTCTCCTGCGAGGTCAAATCGGTGAGCAAGGATTTGGAGATGAGCGCCGCAACGTGTCGGTCGTCGGGACCAGGCGTGTTGGAGTCGTCCGGCGGCGATGGCGACGATGGCGGAGTGGGGTTGTTCATGTCATCACCATGTCACTGTGTGGTGTTCACATCCGGGAGCTTGGCGCTGACGCATTTGGCCAGCCCCAGTCGGGCGCGGTGCAGGCGCACCCAGAGATTCGCCGGAGTGATGCCCAGCTCTCGGCAGATGGCCTCGGTGTCGAGATTCTCCATGACGCTCAGCGTGAACACCGCCGCCTGTCCTTCGGGAAGATGCGACAGGCAGCCGCGGACCACTTCCCAAAGCTCCCGTGATTCGAGTTGTTGCTCGGGAAGCGTTGACCACGGCACATCCTTTCGCCAGCGTCCGCCTTCATCGAACAACTGGGCCGAGGGGTCCGCCTCATCCTCGTATCCGCTGGTCCGCTCGCGTTTGGCAAGCTGGCGGATGTAGTCGATGATTTTGCGTTTGAGAATGCCCAGTAGCCAGGCGCGTTCCGATCCGGCCCCACTGTACTGGTGCAAGTGGCGAACGCCGGCGAGAAAGGTCTCCTGGACGACTTCCTCGGCGGCATTGTTGTCACGCAGCCGCGACAGCGCATAGCGGAACAGGTCGTCACCGTGCTCCGCAACCCACTGTTCGGGGTTCAACGCCGTCGTTGGAGTGTGCGCCGAGATTGGCGTGTCGGGCGTGTCGGGCGTGTCGGAAGAGGTAAGGGACGCATCCATGTCAACCAAGTCTGTTCCGCTTGCCGGTTGGGCCAATTCAATCGTTGTCAGGGAGCGAACGGATCCGGCGTCGCTCCACCACTGCCTGCTGCGGGAGCAAACGGGTCCGGCGTCGCTGCGCCTCCGCCAGCCGCGGGAGCAAACGGGTCGGGCATCGCTGCACCGCCGCCGGCCGCGGGAGCAAACGGATCCGCAGCGGGCGCGGCGCCACCGGCGCCGGGCGCGAATGGGTCGGCTGCGGGTGCGGCGCCACCGGCCCCTGGCGCGAATGGGTCGGCT
>JAGQPF010000705.1 GCA_020426845.1 Planctomycetales bacterium | reverse complement strand
GTGTCCTCGATCTTGTGGATCTCATCCATCAGTTCGGCCTCCAAGTCGCTGATATCGCGCTCGACGTCCTGCACTCGACCTTCCGCTCGAGTGACGTCGCTCCGCTGCTGAGCGGCCCGACCGGCGCTGCGAGCCGAGCTGGACGCGCGGCTCGAGGTCAGTTTGCGACCGAAGATGGCGCCGAGAATGGAAGTTCCGAAGGACACGGCGGTGTCCATCTTGGCGGCGTCATATTGGGCTTGCTCGCGGGCCAGCCGATCTTGTTCCGAGCGGAGTCGACTCTCCAAGGCCTCCATCCGGGAGCTGAACTTGGCGCGGACCTTCTCCACCAACATGTCGCGCAGCTCCCGTGTGGCGGTGCGCAACCGGACGCGGAAGTCGCCCTCTTCTTCGCCCAATTGCGAGTACATCTTCGGGTTTTCGCAACGCCAGAGGTTGCGAGTGGTGCGCTGATAGCAGTGCTCTTTCAACTGCTTGCCGAGCGATGCATAAGCGCGGGTGCTGGTGAGAGGCCCCGGCAGCTCTTCGAACTCGGCGCCATCCCAGGGCTCGCGGTCCACGTCGAGCCGTTGCAATTCGATCGGAACTGCCCGTTCCCACGTCGAATCATCCAGCTCCCCCTCGGCGGCTGCCAGCAGCTGTTGGTCCTCCCAGGCGTCGACATCGTAACTGCTGCGGACGAAGTGCAATCGCACATGGCCAAGCAGGGCGGGCCGGTAGCGAATCTTGGCCCCGCGCGGGGTGTGTCGCGGATTCAAGAAGTAGGCGTCGACCTCCGGCGGCAGCGCGGGCGGCTCGGTCAGCGGCCCGCGAGCATCGCCGAACTCGGTCTGAGTCGGAACGCGACTGGGTTCCGGTTCGGCCGGCTGAGGTCGTTGGGAACCCGTGGCTGGCTGATCCGACGTTGTTGGCTCGAGCTTTTGTTTGCGAGGCTCCATCAGCCGCACAATGTGCTCGCGCGACAACGGGCCCCGCAAGTACGACATGGCCCAACGAGTTTGAAACACGACCGGCGCATCCTCGTGCACGTTGTTCATCAGGAACACTCGGTTGCCAAGCGCCGCCAAAGTCGCCTCCATCTTTTGCCGATCGAATGTGGCGCCTGCTGCGGCCGAGGCGCCCTCGAGCCCCTCCAGCACGCGCGCCTTGTCGCGTTCCGTCTGCAACCTGCCAAGAAACCAGGTCCCCGTGTTGGCCAGCCCTTTGTAGTCGAGATCGACGGGGTTTTGGGTGGCCAGCACGACGCCGAGCCCGAAGGCGCGGGCCTGCTTCAACAGCGTCAACATCGGCGCCTTGGAGGGAGGGTTCGCAACCGGCGGAAAATAGCCGAACACCTCGTCCATATACAGCATCGCCCGCAGCGTCGTGGTGCCCTCCTGAGAACGAACCCAGGCGAGCACCTCGTTCAGCAGGATCGTCACGAAAAACATCCGCTCGGTGTCCGACAGATGCGCGATCGAGATGACGCTGAGCCGGGGCTTGCCCTCGCGTGTGTAGAGCAACCGCTGCACGTCCAGCGGATCGCCGTGCATCCAGTTTTGAAAACTGGGCGACGCCAGCAGGTTGTTCATCGCCATCGCCAGTTCCATCCGGTCCTTCTGGGGATAGAACATCTCGAGGTCGAAGACGCCGACCTTGTCGAACGCGGGCGCCTGAATGGCCATGATCAGCCCGCCGACGTCCAGGCTCTTGCCGCTTCGCCAGGCACGATCCAGGATGTTCGAAATCAGGATGTGCTCGCGGCTGCGGACGGGGTCCGCATCAATGCCCAGCAACGCCAGCAGGCCCGAGGTGCACGAGCTGACTCGTTCGCGAAAGGCGTCGGCGTCGTTGAGCACCGCCTCGCTCGGCGCGTCAAACGACTTTAACACGGTCAACGGCAGTCCGGCGTTGCTGCCGGGCGTGTAGATCGCCATGTCGACCGTGTCTCGCAGCCGCCGGATGCGCTCGCCGTCCTGCCCCCACTTGGCGAGCCCGTTCTTCCACAGTTCGGCCGTCTGAGCGGCGTATTCGTCGGGAGTTTTCCCCGTTCGTGTCGCGGCGCCCTCGTCAATCCAGTCTCGAAAATCGCTCGGCGCCAGATCGGGGAAGGTCAGCAACAGGTTGCCCAGGTCGCCCTTGGGGTCGATCGCCAGCACCGGGATTTGGTCGATCAACGCCTCCTCGATCAGCGACAGACAAAGTCCGGTCTTGCCGCTGCCGGTCATGCCCACGCACACCGCGTGCGTGGTCAGGTCCTTGGAGTCGTACAGGATTAGCTCGTCGCTCAGGCCTTTCTCGAAGTCGTATTGCTTCCCCAGGTAGAATTGCCCGAGTTTTTCGTAGTCCTGCATGCCGTGTCAGCTCCGAGGTGAGGTGGCCATCCCTGCTCAACGTGGCGGCATCGATTTGAAGGTCGTCGCTGTTGGCGGGGCCGGGCTGCCGGCCTGGCCGATCGAAAACAATAATGGGATGTTCGCCGGTCCGTCATTTCTAACACTTGGTGAAGAAAGATGCAGCGGGTTGCTGCATCTTGGTTTTTCGGCAAACTTGGAGGTTGCGGTTCGGCCCGTTTGTCGCGAGGGCGAAGCTCATCGGCTCGCGCGCGAAAGGCGGGCATTTTCCGATCACCTGGGTGAATGTCAATGAGTCAACACTCGTCCTCACGCCGTCCTCGCTCGATCGGCGCCGCTTTGGCCGTTCTGGTGCTGGCGGTGCTGTATGTGGAGGTGGGGCCAATCATCGGCCAAAAGCTCGGCATTACGTTGCCGGGGTTGGAGCCGGCAGCGGAGGCGGACCGCTCGGTTGCGGTCGATGACGCCCCCGACACCCCGGCCGACACGCCCGCCGCTCGCTCGGCAACGACCTCGACGGCGCCGAATGAGGATTCTGTCGGCACGCCGGCATCGACAACCGACGCCCAGTCGCCCCGAAAGCCGGCCCCCTCGACGACGTCGAAAGCGACCAACTCGTCAAAGTCGACGACCCCCGACAACGCAGCGGATCCTGCCGCCAAGCCAGAGCCCACTCGCACCTCGAAATCCACGACGCCGACCAAGACTAGCGAGGCTGGCAAGACCAGCAAGACTGCGTCGGGCGGCGGCGACGATCTGCGGCCGGGCTACCTCAAGAGTTATGGTGACGTCAAAGTGTCACCCGCTGGCCTGCGATACACGCGCGGCAGCCGTGACGGCCACCGGTTGGAGCATGTGATGCAGCACACCAAGGACGACCTCGACAAGCCCGTGCATGGTGTGTTTGAAGCTCAGTCGAACCAGCCCGAGCAGGCCACGGTCGTCGCGCTGATCGACGAAGCGTATCAGCGTGCCCAGACGGGTGGACGGGGCGTGTCCAAGTCGCAACAACAAGGACGCACCGAGTGGACGATCGATATGAACCGCCGCATCGGGTACATGGGCGGACAACGCGGGAAGCGCGAGAATCAGCCCGCTTGCTATAAACTGCGACTTGTGCTGGAAGGCAAGGATGTGATCACCGCGTATCCCACTCGCTGAGATCATGGGCAGCCGCCCTCAGGCGCCTTCGCGGCTCCACACAGAAATGCCGCGGGCATTCGAGACGGTCCGCCGCCGTCTCGCAACGCTGTCTCGCTACGTCTCATCTCGCTCGAAAGGAAGTCTACGTGTCCTCCTCGTCACTCTCGCCCCGAGACAAGGCGCAAATCGCCAAGGCCCAGCTGCAATGGACTCGGCAGTACACACAGACGCTGCTTGCCGACTTGGAGCCCGATGACTGGTTCCAAATGCCGCTGGGCAAGACACACATCGCTTGGCAGTGCGGGCACATCGCGATGGGCCAATACGCGCTTGCCCTGCTGCGAGTGCGCGGCAAGCTCCCCGAGGATCAGGAGTTCATCACCAGCGCGTTCTTCAAGTTCTTCAAAAAAACTTCGACGCCCAAGCCCGAGCCCGAGGCCAATCCGCCGCTGGACGAGATCTTGGGGACAATGAACGCCGTGCACGAGCAGGCGTTGCGCGAGATCGATCAATACACCGACGAACAACTTGGCGAAGAGCTGCCGGAGCCGTACTCGGTGGAGCCTACCAAGCTAGGGTCGATCTACTTCGCCAGCTCGCACGAAATGATTCATGCGGGACAGATCGGCTTGCTGCGACGGCTCATCGGCAAGCCGCCCGTGCGGTGACGCGCTCCCGTCACCCTTCACTGCGTCCTTCTCCCCGCGATCAACGGGCGGCGGCCAGCTCCAACAGCTCTTCCAGCCGGGCGACGGCGGTCTGGATCGAGAAGGTCGAGCCAACGTGGCGTTGCGCCGCGGCGGCTCGTGTTCGCGCGGCGGCCGGATCGCGCAGGTATTGGCGGATGCCGGCCGCCAGCGCCTCGCTGCTGTCGACTTGGCAGAGCGCGCCGAATTCACCCTCGCGAGTGATTTCGGCGGGGCCGGAAGGGCAGTCGGTCGACAGCACCGGCGTGCCGCATGCCATGGCTTCGAGCAACACGTTGGGCATGCCCTCGAGCAGCGAGGACAGCACGAATAGATCCGCCGATTGAAACCAGGCGATCGGATTGTTCTGAAATCCGACCAAGTGGACCGACTCGCTGAGTTGGTGCTGATCGATCTGCGCCGCCAACGTCGCGCGGGCGTCGCCTTCGCCGAGAATGGCCACGCGGAACGACGGTGCGGCGGGCTCCCGGCTGATCTGCGCGACGGCGTCGATCAAGTGATGAAAGCCCTTCTCGCGGTTCAAGCGGCCGGCGGCCACGATGCGAATTGCGCGACCGTCTCCACGCGTGTGCCACCAAGGATCGTTCACCGGCTGCGCCGCGAGTCGCTCGACGCGTTCCAGGTCGATGCCGTTGTAATGCGTGGTGATCAGGCCCGCAGGCAGCCCGTAGAACCGCTCGGCATTCCGTGCCGAGGCGGTGGAGTTGGCCAGCACGAATCGCGAACGCCGATAGAGTCGTCGGAGAATCCGCCGTTTCAGAAATTGAAAACGGCCGGCGATCGGCGCGAAGCCTCGCGTCGGATCGGTGACGACGGTCGAAATGTTCGGCACGCCCGCGCGCTGTGCGGCGGCGGCGGAGATCAACGTCATCAGGAACGTGCGGTCGTAGCAGACGTCGGCTTGGACCTCGCGGAGATACTTGGCCATGTCCAGGACACGACGGCGATACATCAGCCGTTGGGGCCAGTGCGAGCCGCGATAGCGCTCGTCGAACGACGTGACGGACAGCTCCTCGGGCAGCTCCTCGAGCAGCGGGCCAGCTCGGCTGGCCAAATAGAGCGCTGGCCGAAATCGCCGGGTATCCAGATGTCGCAGCAGCGAGACCATTTGACGCTCCGAGCCGCCGCCATACATGCCGCCGATGGCAAACACCGCCTTGATTGCCGCAGCTGTCCCCATTAGCAGCCCTCCTTGCGAGCGGCGAGCCAGCTCTGCAGCATCAGCACATCCCATAGCAGGTAGTGCCACTCCGCCTGGCCACTGACATGTTCATGCCATTTTTGTCGGATCGGCTCCGGTCGCAGAATGCCGTCGCGCCGCAGACGATCGACCGACAGCAGGTCCTCGGCCCAGTCGCGCAGCGGACCGCGCAGCCAGTGCACAATCGGCACGCCGAAGCCTTGTTTGGGCCGATCCAGCACGCTCGGCGGCACACGCGAGGCGAGGCAGCGGCGGAGCGGCAGCTTGCCCTGCGAGGCGTTGAACTTCCAGCTCGCGGGGCCGGCGAACGCGTCTTCGACCAACCGGTGGTCCAGCAGCGGCACGCGCACCTCCAGGCCACAGGACATGCTGGCGCGATCGACCTTGGTCAAGATGTCCTCAGGCAGGTAACAGTTTGCGTCCTGCCGCATCATCTGATGAATGAAGTCACGTTCGTCGCAGTTCATCGGCAGCCCGGGCTCGACACGCTCAGCCAGTTCGGTCTGCCCGGTCTGTTCGTCTCCGTCTCGGTCGAGCAACAGCGACTCGCGCCAATGCGAGTTCAGCAGCTCGTAGGCGACGGCGGAGTCGCGAATCGGCAACAGCGATTGGATCAGCCCTTTCTGGCCGGCCCCGCGGCCGCGCAGCCGCGACACGATGGAGCTGACAGGGCCCCAGCTAAGCAACGACTTGAGCGGCGCGGGAAGCTTGGCGAGCCGCCGGCGGATGCCATTGATATGGCGGTACCGCTCGTAGCCGCCGAACAGCTCGTCGCCTCCGTCTCCGCTCAAGCAGACCGTGACATGCTGCCGCGCCAGACGGCAGAGCAACAAGGTGGGCAGCTGCGAGGAGTCGGCGAACGGCTCGTCATAGACGCTGGGCAGGTCCTGGATCAGCTCCAAGGCGTCCTCGGGGCGCGCTTGGTGACGAACGTGTGTCACTCCGAGCCGTGCGGCGATTTCTGCCGCGACGGCCGACTCGTCAAACTCGGACTCTCCGAAGCCGATGGTGATCGCCGTCAGCTGCGAGCCCGCCACTTCGCTGGCAATCGAGGTCACCAGCGCCGAGTCCAGGCCGCCGCTGAGAAACGAGCCGACAGGTACGTCCGCGATCAGCCGTTGCCGCACGGAGTCCTTGAGCAGGCTGAGCAGCCGCTCGTCGCGCTCGGCGTCGGAGACGTTGACGGCGATTTGGTCGACGCTCTCTGCTGCGGCTTGTTGTCCACTTCCAATTAAGGGCGAAGCCGGCACGCTCCAATAACGCCGCGAGTCAGGGCTGCCTCGCGGCGCGCCACGCTCGTCGAACGCAAAGGTCAGATGCTCGCCGGGCTGCACGCGTCGCACATCGCGGTAGATGGTGCGCTCGCCGTGGCTGTACCCGACACGCAGCAGCTGGCCGATGGCGCGACGGTCCAGCTGTGCGTCGAAAGCGGGGACGGGGAGCAGCGCCTTCAACTCCGAGGCGAAGGCGATCGCTTGCGGTTGGATCAGGCAATACAGCGGTTTGATCCCGATACGGTCGCGGATCAGGTGGAGCTGCCGCTGGCGCGTGTCCCAGAGGCCGATGGCGAACATCCCGTTCCATCGCTCGATGGCGCCGGCGAGCCCGTGCTCCACGATCGAGGCCAGCATCACCTCGGTGTCGCTGCCGCCGCGAAACGCATGTCCGCTGGCTACGAGTTCGCGACGCAGTTCGAGGAAGTTATAGACCTCCCCGTTGAACACCATCTGCCAGCGCCCGTCGGCGGAGGCCATGGGCTGGCGCCCCGCCGGGGACAGGTCCTGGATGGAGAGCCGGCGATGTCCCAGCGCCACGCAGTCCGAGACGAAAAAGCCCTCGTCATCCGGGCCACGGTGGCGCAATGCGGCAGTCATTCGCTCGACGACCGCCCGCAACGGCAGCTCGCCGTGTGACGCGGTGACAATGCCCGTGATTCCGCACATCCGCTGCGCTATTTCTCCACAACCCAGATGTTGCGGTACCGCACCGGGTTGCCATGGTTCTGCAAGTAGATCGGCCCTTTCTCCGGGCCGGCCTTCTTGGGCGCCGCCGTGGTGTTGCGCTCGCCCGGCAACTCCACGTCGTTATGGATCACGACGCCGTTGTGACGGATGGTGACGCGCGGATTGGCGACCAGCTTGTCGCCTTCGTACTTGGCCGCCGTGTAGTCGATGTCATACGTCTGCCAGGAGAGCGGCGGGAAGCACATGTTCAGGTCCGGCGCCTTCACCGAGTAGAGCCCGCCGCATTCGTTTTGCAGCCCCTTGAGTCCGAACGAGTCGAGCATCTGGCACTCGTAGCGGCCTTGGAGGTAGATGCCGCTGTTGCCGCGGCCTTGGCCTCGCGCCTCGGGCTGATAGGGCAGCCGAAATTCGATATGGAGGCGGTGCGAGCCGAACTCGTCGTGGCTCGTCGTGCCTTGCATCAACAGTTTGTCATCCGACATCTGGCCGCCCTTCCAATGCTCGACGTTCGTGCCGTCGAACAACACCTTGGCGCCCTCCGGCGGCTTCATCCCGAGCGTCTCGCTTTTGCGCTCCACCTTCTTCAATTCGGCCAGACGCTGGTCGCCCAAGAAGATTTGCAGTGTGCCGTCCTTCAGCACTCCCTTGGCCGGCTTGCCGTCGCCCGACTTGCCGGCGAAGGTGACAACGCCATCTTCCGACTTTTCTCCCTGGTTGCGATTCGGCTCGTTGCCGTCCCAGCCGGCGCCCGGCAGTCCGCCGCGATAACCGACCGCTTCAAATTTGCCCTTGCCGAGCGCGATGACCTGAACGCCGAGCGTGAGCTGCTCGTCTCCGGCCGTGACGACACCGCTGTATTCGCCCTGCAGGGCAAAGTCGGCGTCCGCCTTGGCTGGATCCGTGTACGGCTCTTGAGCGTTGGACACGGCGACGCACAGCAGACAAAAACCGGAAAGCAAAGTGGAGTGAATTCGCATGGTGTTGCTCGAGGTAGGGTGGCGGAGGAGGAACGATGATGGGGTGAAGTGTGGCGGACTCGAAGGCCAAGCGGAATGGCAGATAGAGCTAGCGGATGTTGAGCTAGCGGATGAGGTCCTCGAGCTCCTCGAGCTGGCGCCGCACGCGGGCCAGTTCGGCGCGGAGCTCAGCGACCTCCAGCTGCAATTCGTTGTACATGTCGCGTGTGACGCCGGGCAGCGCTGGCGGCTCGGGGGCGGCGCACGGCGCCGATGTCACTTGTGGCGAGGCTATAGCCGGAGCCGGTGCCAGTGCCGGCGATGGCGTTGAAGTCGGCGCAGCAGGTGGAGCCGAAGCTGAAATCGGAGCTGAGGCGGCCGCCGCGCCTTGCGCCGCCGCCGGCATTTCGTCGGGCGGATAGACGCCGTGGGTCACGATCTGCCCGCGGCCGGCGGGAGAGAGCGAGATCACCAGCCGCTTTTGCATCAGCGAATCGAGCAGCGGCCGCAGCGCTGCGACGTCGGTGATGTTCTTCTCCATCCGCGCGGCGCGGCCGCGCAGCTCGCCCACCGTCTGCTCGCCCCGCAACAGCAGCTCGGCCAACACCGCCGCCTCCTGACGCGTGACGTCGAACCACTCATAAACGTAGTGACGGTATTTTGACACTCGCCCGGAGCCCTCGATGAGTCCGACGGCGCCCATCAACCGCAGCTCCTCGAGCGTGTCCTCCACATCCTCCGGCTCGAGGCTCATCACCGGCGCGCGGTTGCTGAGCTGATTGCAGCCGGTGGTGATCGAGTTCAGCGTCATCGGGTAGGAGGCGGGAGTGGTCTTTGCCTTCTCGAGCAACACGCCGATCACGCGACGCTGCATCGCAGTGAGCGGCTTCCATTGCGGCTCGGGCTTGGGGGCCTCTGAATCCATGATTGGGGTTCCTGAAAGCAATTCTCGGCAAGTTCTCGTTACTCGCGGCTGCCGGGCGTGATCTCCAGCTTCAGCGACTTCCCGTCGCGCTGCACGACGATGGTCACTTTCTGCCCGATCTTCAACGCTTCGATGGCGTACGTGTAATCGTAGATGTTTTCGATCTTCTTGCCCGCCAACTCGACGATTACGTCGCCGGCCTTCACGCCCGCGGCGGCCGCCGGTCCGCCCTTGGAGGCGCCCGACAGTTTGACTCCCTTGATGTCGCCCTGCGCGTAATCCGGGATGGTGCCCAGGTAAGCTCGCAACGCGGCGCGAGGCTGGCCATCCTTGGGGGCCGCCTGCTCGATGTAGTCCGGCGCCTCGTCGCGCATCGCGACGGAGCGAGCGATGAGGCCCATCAGTTGAGCGATCTGCACGGCGCCGTCGTAATTCAGTCGGTCAGGCGTGTCGCGAGGCGTGTGATACTGTTCGTGCGAGCCGGTAAAGGCCGACAAGATCGGCACGCCCTGCATGTAGAACGAGCTTGCGTCGGTCGGCAGATGGCTGTCGTCCTGCAAGGTGAGCGCCAATCCGACGGGGATGTTCCGTCGCTCAATCTCGCCCCGCCAGATGCTCGATGACCCCACACCCTGCAGCACGAGCTTCTTGTCGAGCCGCCCCACCATGTCCAAATTGAGGCAAGCCGCGAATCGAGGGTAGATGCCCGCCGCGTGCGGATCAGCGCCTGCATGCGGGTCGGCTTTCGCATGTGGGTCGGCCTTCGCGTGCGGGTCGGCCTTCGCATGCGGGTTGGCCTTCGCATGTGGGTTGGCCTTCGCATGTGGGTCGGCCTTCGCGTGCGGGTCGGCCTTCGCATGCGGATCGGCCTTCGCATGCGGATCGGCCTTCGCATGCGGATCCGCGTGTGCGTGCGGGTCGGCGTGTGCGTGCGAATGGTCGTGATGCGCAAGGGATTTGGCCACGTCGTTGACGAAGTAGTTCGAGCCGATCAGCCCCAACTCCTCGCCCGACCAAGCGGCAAACAGGATGTCGCGTTTGAGCTTCAGCTTGCCTTCGCGCTGCTGATGCGCCATGTGCTGCGCAATTTCGAGCATGCAGGCGACGCCCGAGGCGTTGTCATCCGCTCCGAAGTGAATCATCCCACGCTCGTCTTCCTTGGCCAACGAGGAGCCGTTGGCGCCGCGGCCGAGATGGTCGACGTGGGCGCCGACAACGATCGCTTCAGCAGTCGGCTTGCCGTCGGGGTTGGCGCGCAGCCAGCCGAGCACGTTGCGACCCTCGCGCCGTACTTGGCGAATCGAGATGTCGGCGCCCAGCCGGACTTCCGGAATCTCGAAGCCCATCATCGGCTCGCCGGAGTCCAATTGCTTCTGCAGCGTGCCGAGGTCCTTCTTGGCGCCCTTCAGCCACTCTGCCGCGACTTCATCCGTGACCGAAATCACCGGCAGGCTGGAGCCCGACAGCGAGCCGTCGAATTGCAGGCGCACCAGCTGCTGGCGGACCTTGGATTGCGGGCCGCTGACCAGGATCAAGCCACGGGCGCCGCGGTCGCGAGCCTGCATCGTCTTGTAGCGGGCGCTGGCGTGATGCGCCAGGTACTGTCGTTGTTCAGCCGAGATGTTTTCGGGCAGGAAGCGGAAGCAGAGCACCCACTTGTCCTTGACGTCGAGGTGCACGTAGGAGTCGTACTCCTCCTGCTGGCCTTCCTCCTTCGGCGCCACGATGCCGTAGCCGGCGAACACGATCGGCGAGGCGTCGACTTCGCCGGTGGCCGAGAATGCCAGCGGCCGCCACTGTTCGTCGAGCTTGTACTTGGCATCGCCCGCGGCAAGCGTGTTGCGATCGCCGAGGTCCACTCCGGCCGCGAAGTCAAACGGTTGAAACCAACCCTTGCCGGCGGGTCGCAGGCCAAAGCTGTCGAAAGCCGCCGCCACGTAGGCGGTCGCCTGGCGCTCGCCCGGAGTGCCGGTCATTCGCCCGGCCAACTCCTCGCGGCACAGGTAGTCGACATGCCGCAGCAAGTCTTGGCGAGAGTAATCCGGCACCACTCCTTCCAGTGACTTGGCCGCCTCGGCCAGCGCGTCGGAGTCGCCGGCGTCATCGAGCTTCAGCAGCTTCAACGCCTGTTCGTGATTCCAGTCGGCGCGAAAGATCTGCGACTGCTTCTTCTCCGTGCGGTTGGTCGTCCAGGCCAGCTGTTTGCCGTCGGGCGTAAACACCGGCAGCCCGTCAAAGCCATCGGTGTACGTGACTCGCACTGGCTCGCGCTGGCCGGCGGCGTCGACCAGATAGAGCTCGAAATTGGAGAAGCCGTGACGGTTGGTGGTGAAGATCAGATACTTGCCCGACGGGTGGTAGTAGGGCGCCCACGACATCGCGCCCAGCTTCGTCAGCTGTTGCTTGTCGGAACCGTCGATGTTCATGGTCATCACTTCGGCGGTGGCGCCATCGGGCGAGAACCGCCGCCAACAGATGCGTTTGCCGTCGGGAGAGAAGAACGGGCCGCCATCGTAACCGGGCGACTCGGTCAGGCGTCGCACATTCGTGCCGTCGGCGTCCATGATGTAGAGATCCATCAGGTAGGCCGGGTCGATCGCAAAGTGCTCTCGCTCTTTGTCTGTCAGCTCGTCGGTGTAAGCCCGTCGGTTGGAGGCGAACACGATCTTGGCGCCGTCGGGCGACCAAGAGCCCTCGGCGTCATAGCCGCGCGTGTTCGACAGATTGCGGTACGACTTGGTGGCGCGATCCCAGACGGTCAGCTCGTAATGCTCGTCGTAGTCCCACGAGTATCGCCGCTGCTTGCCCTCGGCGCGCATCGTCAGCTCTTCTTGCTGCTTCTTCTCCGCGTCGGGGTCGGATTGGGTCGACGCGAAGAGCACGCGATCACCGTCGGGATGAATCCAGGCGCACGTCGTCTTGCCGTGTCCCGGCGAGACCTGTTCGACGTCGCCCGTGGTGAGATCCATCAAATAGATCTGAAAGAATGGATTGCCTTCGGCTCGCTCGCTCTGAAACACCAGCTGCCGGCCATCGCGATCGAAGTAGCCTTCTCCGGCGCGTCGCCCTTCGAAGGTCAGCTGACGAATGTTGGTCAGCAGCGCTGCCTCGGCGGCCCGGGGATCGGGCTCGGTGTCGGCGGGCTCGCTTTCAGCCTGGGCAGGTGCGTCGGCTGTGGGGGGGCGATCTTGGGCGGCGAGCGGCGCGGGGGCGCCGAGCCAGCATGCCAACGCGCCCCAAACGAGACAGAAAGTGGCGAGTCGGCGAGTACAGGCCGTTTGCATCGAGTTTCTCCAACGGGCAAGCGCGGAATTCGTCAGCGTGCCGTTAGTTTAACTCGTTCGAGACCTTCGCTTCGCGATGACTCAAAAATTAATTCGCCCCGCAAATCGGGGCGCCCCGCCGGCCCGCCGACCTGCGACGGGGCAGCGATGGAGGCCCGACCGGTCAACTGACCGACACAGCCCTTCGCATCCGCCGTCGGGGCGTGAGGCGTCGGCGCACACGAACGCAAGCGAGTTGCGTTGCCGTGCCTCACGCCCCGAGGGCGGATGCGAAGGGCTGGTGGGCTCGTGGCTTAAAAGTGCAGTTCGGCGACGATGTTCAAGCCGTGGGCTCGCAATGTCGAGTCGTCCAGCTTCAGCGCCGGCGCGGCAGGCGCCACGACCGGACCGCCGCCGCCGCGGATCGGCAGCAGATTCGGGTTGATGTTGCGGTCGATCATGTCACCTGAGCGAAGCACGCCCGTGACGAACATCAGCGAGTAGCCGGCGCCGACGCTCAACCGCTGGTTGACTCGGTATCGCAGGTTGCACATCAACTCGGGAATCAACGAGAACTCGTACTGCTCGCGGTCGCCCGAGTTGGTGAGCCCGGCCAACATGCCAACGTCGCTGGTGGCGGATCCGCCGTTGTTCGGCAAGGTTACGACGGTCGCCCCGCGAATGGTGCTCTTGCGCTGTATGCCGCCGATGCCGAGCTTTGTCAAAAGGTCGAACGTCACGCGGCCGCGGTCAATGGTTGTGGCTAGGCCGAATTCGCCGCCGTACCAGCGGCTGTCGGCTGCGAACAGATCGTACAGATCCACTGTCGAGAACTGCTGGAAGAGGCCGCCGGGTTCGAGAATCGTCACGTCCTCGGTGATGCGGATGCTGTCCTTGAATCGCAAGTAGCGATATCCGCCGAGCAGATCCAGCCGGCCCTGGGGACCTTCTCGCAGCACCTGCCGCAAGGCGAGGCCGGCCGACTGCATCTCCGATCGGGCGTCCACAACGACGGTGCCCTCGACGACGTTCGGATAGCCCACCAGCTCGGAGTCTTCGATGGAATTCAGAATGTCAAAGAATGGCCGGCCCACAATTGGATCGCCAGCGACCGAACGAATGGCAAAGTCGCCGCCATCGTCCTCGCCCAGATACATGTAGTAGCCTTCGATGGCATGCTTCGGGCCGATCCAGCCACCCGCCGAGATCCGTCCGCCCAAACGCGCTTCGTCGCCAAACGCCTCTTGGCCGGAGAGCACTCGCGTGGTCGGCAGTCCCAGCACTGCGGCGTCGGCCCGCGGCACGAGCTGCGTGCTGGTGGCGACCAGCGCTGGCACGTTGGCTCCGTTGAGCCACCAGATCATTGCGTCGGCTCGCACCCACATTCGCTCACAGTTCGCTCCACAACAGGCGCCACCACAACAGGTGCCGCAATCATCGCAGTAGTCCGTCCACAAACGGCTGCCCGGCGCGGATTGGTCTTGGGACAAGTCAATCGTCGGCAGCATGTGGTCGGCCGAGGGAAGTGCGCTTTCCTCGGCGGCTTCCTGTGCGCTGACACGACGTGCCAGACTTTGGTCACGGGGAGCGCTCCAAACGCCGCCGCTGCCGGTCTCGTTCGGGATCGGCTCGCCCGGCAGTTCCAGAGCGGCTTGCCGCGTGGAGCTCTTGCCATGGGTCGTTCGTCCGGCTTGGGCAATGATGCCTTGATCGCGTGGCACCGACCAAACGCGACCGTCTTGCGGCCCGGCGGCGCGTGCGGATCGGACGGTCGGTCCGTTCAACTCGGGAAGCGAGGGCAGTTCGTCGCTCGCACCCTGAGCTGCCTCATCGAACTCACCGCGAGCATGGGCGATGGTGCTCTTGCTACGGGGCAATGTCCAGACCTTCCCCTCGCCATCCGAAAGGCTGGCAGCAGGGACGCCCTGCTGAGCTGCTACGTCTGACACGAGCAGCCCGCATAGAATCAACACTGCTGCCAAAGGTCGTAACCGAACCGCCATGTTTCCCTCCCCCCATTGTGTTCCGGGCCGCCGGTCGCAAAGCTGCTCGAGCTTGGCGACGGTGGAGCAACCCACTTCACGTCGCTTGGCCGCCGGTCGGGCCTGCATCGCAGGCGACCCTTGTGAGGCCCGGTGGACCGGTTTGCAGGTGGCCGATGCGGACGTTCCGCGACGGTCGCCGCAAACTGCCGGCAGTAAGACGTATCGGCCCGTTAGAATTTGAGGGTTAAGCGGGATTGTCCTGTTTTGCCAATTCTTCCAACTGCCGTGAGTTGAAATGGGGGCTTTGGGTTGTGTTTGCGGCCAAGATGCCGCTGGCGATCTCCCTGGGGCCCATTCACCGAGCATCGCGACGGTCCTCACGCGTCGCCACGCAATGGGGTAATTGATGAGCGTGCCTATTCCGGACCTGCGAGTTCGTGCGTTGAACTCGCACGCGATTCGTAGCGAATCCGATTACGTGCTGTATTGGATGGTCGCCAACCGCCGGCTCCGTTGGAACTTCAGTCTCGATCGGGCTGTGCACTGGGCCAAGGAGCTCAAGAAGCCGCTGCTGATTTTGGAGGCATTGCGGACGGACTACCGTTGGGCCTCGGACCGATTGCACCGATTCGTGATCGAAGGGATGTGCGACAATGCGTCTGCCCGCTTGCCGGCGGGTGTCCGTTACTACCCTTATGTCGAGCCGAAGCAGGGGGCAGGGCGGGGGCTCGTGGCGGCGCTGGCGCGGCGGGCAGCGGTGATCGTTAGCGATGACTTCCCCTGCTTCTTCTTGCCGAGGATGCTGGAGGCGGCGGCCCGCCGGGCAAACGTGCGTTTCGAGGCGGTCGACTCCAACGGGCTGTTGCCGCTGCGCGCGACCGACCGCGTCTTTACTTTGGCGCACTCGTTTCGTCGCTTCTTGCAAAAAGAGTTGCTGCCACACTTACGTCAGTCACCTCGCGCCGAGCCGCTGGCCGGACTGAAATTGCCGAAGCATTCCGCGCTGCCCGACGACATCGAGCAACGTTGGCCCGCGGCGACGCCGGCGGGGCTGCAGTTGCCCGAGTCGCTCTACGGGTCGCTGGAGATTGATCACCAGGTGCGGCCGGCGTCGATGAAGGGTGGCAGCGAAGCGGCGGATCGCCGCCTACAGGCGTTTGTCGAAGGCAAATTGAAGCGATATGCGGACGACCGCAATCAGCCCGAGCAGGACGTGCCGAGCGGGCTGTCGCCCTACTTGCACTTTGGGCACATCTCCGCCCACGAAATCTGGGACCGGCTGACGCGGCACGAGAAATGGACGGAGTCGTGTGTCGCGGAGAAGCCAAGCGGCTCGGCCGAGGGATGGTGGGGCATGAGCGGCCCAGCGGAAGGCTTTGCCGATCAGCTGCTCACCTGGCGCGAACTGGGCTACAACATGTGTTGGCAGCAGGAGTATGACACCTACGAGTCACTTCCCGATTGGGCTCGAGTGACGATGGAGGAACACGAGGGCGACAAACGGCCGTATCTCTACTCGATCGAGGAGTTCGAGCGGGCCGAGACGCACGACCCGCTGTGGAACGCGGCTCAGCGGCAACTCGTGCGAGAAGGGCTGATCCACAACTACTTGCGGATGCTGTGGGGCAAGAAGATTTACGAATGGTCGGCCAACGGCCGGGATGCCCTGGAGACGATGATCCATCTCAACAACAAGTACGCCGTGGACGGCCGGAACCCAAACTCGTACAGCGGGATCGGCTGGGTGCTCGGACGCTACGACCGCGCCTGGGGGCCCGAACGCAAGATTTTTGGCAAGCTCCGGTACATGACGAGCGAAAACACGGCCAAGAAGGTCCGGGTCAAGCGGTACCTGGAGACCTATTCGGCGGCCGGGCCACCGGGCCTCACAAGGGTCGCCTGCGATGGAGGCCCGAACCGTTCAATCCACAGTTTTGGCGCAAAACTTGCTCGAACTGAGCGTTAATTCCGCAAATCGCTGTCAGTTTGACATGGGTGGCCACGTCGAACTCAGGACACCCGGAAGGTGGATCAAAGCCGCGAAGGGTTTGGTCCGACCATTAAGCAATTCCGCTTGTTAAAGGCCGTTCCGATTGCCAATCGGGCGTTCTCAACACGCGGTTAGGAGGCAATTTAAATGATTTTCGACATTCGATACATGTTGTTTGTGCTGATTCCCGGCATGATCATTTCCGGAATCGCCAGCTTTCTCGTGCGTTCGGCGTTCAACAAGTACTCAAAAGTGCGGTCTCGCAACGGCCTGACTGGTGCCGAGGCTGCCCAGCGACTGCTGGACGGAGCCGGGATCCACGATGTTCAGGTGGTGCCCGTCGACGGTTATTTGAGCGACCACTACGACCCCAGCCGCAAACTGCTGGCCCTCTCGCCGGGGGTCTACAGCAGCAACTCCGTGGCGGCGATTGGCGTCGCCACACACGAGGCCGGGCACGCGATTCAGCATGCCCGCGGCTATAGCCCGCTGAAATTGCGTTCGGCGCTGGTCCCGGTGGCCGGATTCGGCTCCTCGGCCGGGTTATGGGTGATGGCGATCGGGCTGGCAATCGGTCCCACGATGGTGGCGATCGGCGCCGGCATCTTTGCCCTCTGGCTACTGTTCCAGCTGGTCACACTGCCGGTGGAGTTCGACGCCACGGCTCGCGCCAAACAGTTGGTGGTCGAATCCGGGATTATCTATCCGGATGAGCGAAAGGGCATGGACCGCGTGCTCAACGCGGCGGCATTGACATATGTGGCCGGGGCAATCACAACATTGCTGACGCTGGTGTACTATCTGCACCGCGCCGGACTGCTGGGCGGCAGCGACGATTGAACGCCGTTGACCGCCGTTGAACGCAAGACCGAATTCGAAGACTCGAAGACCAACCCAACGAGGAAGATCATGGGCTTCAATGCCTGGGGCGGAATGCTGATCATCACCCTGCTGATGTTTATTGCCGTCGGCGCCGTCGGCTACGTGCTGTTCGGCAGCCGAGAGGCCTGATCTCGGCGGGCGATTGCTCTATAATCGACGCTCATGCAGGCTGCCCTCTTCATCCCGTGTTACATCGACCAGTTCTATCCGGACGTTGGCTTGGCCACGCTGGAGGTGCTGGAGCGGCACGGCGTGGACGTGGTTTATCCCGAGGCACAGACCTGCTGCGGTCAGCCGATGGCAAACACCGGCTGTGTCGATGACACGCGGCCGCTGGCCGAGCACTTTGCGGCTCTGTTCGGCAACTACGAGTATGTCGTTTGCCCGTCGGGCAGCTGCGTCGCGATGGTCCGCAACCACTACTCCCACTTGCTGCATGGCGAGGTGCTGGAGCGTCTGCAGTCTCGCGTCTTCGAGCTCTGCGAATTCTTGCTGGACGTGCTCGGCGTTCAGCATTGGGAAGGGAGCTTTCCGTATCGCGTCGGGCTGCATCAAAGTTGCCACGGCCTGCGTGAGCTGCGCCTGGGTCGCTCGAGCGAGCGGATGGAGCCGGACTTCAGCAAGCCGCGACAATTGCTCGAGATGATCGACGGGCTGCAGCTTTGCGAGTTGCAGCGCCCGGACGAGTGCTGCGGTTTCGGCGGCACGTTTGCCGTGGCCGAGGAGGCGGTGTCCTGCATGATGGGGCGCGACCGCGTCGCCGACCATGTCCGCGCGGGCGCAGAGGTGCTGACGGCCGCCGACATGTCCTGCCTGATGCACATGGACGGGCTGATTCGCCGACAAGCCCGCGATCGCCGCTCGCAGCCCGAGCTGCGGGTGATGCACATCGCGCAGATTCTGGCGGGCCGACCGGCGCCGTCATTTGAGCCCGGGAGACACTGACATGGGCTCGAGCCACACGGATCATGCGCCCCGAGCGGCGACGTTTGTCGCCAATCAAGACCGCGCCCACTGGCACGACTCGGCGCTGTGGTTCGTTCGCTCCAAACGCGACAAGGCCGCGGCCGATCTGCCCGAGTGGGAGACGCTTCGCGAGCGAGCCTCGCAGATCAAGGCGCACACGGTCGCTCGCCAGGCGGACTATCTCGAGCAGTTTGCGGCCAACGCCGAACGGCTTGGGGCCACGGTGCACTGGGCGGCCGACGCGGAGGAGCACAATCGGATCGTGCTCGAGATCCTGCAGCGGCACGGAGTCAAACGCGTCGTCAAAAGCAAGTCGATGCTGACTGAAGAGTGTCACCTGAATCCGTTCCTCGAGCGGCACGGCATGGAGGTGGTCGACACCGACCTCGGCGAGCGAATTGTGCAGCTGCGGCAGGAGCCGCCGAGCCACATCGTGCTGCCGGCGATCCACATCAAGAAGGAGGAGGTCGGCGACTGCTTCCACGAGCACTTGGGCACGGAAGCGGGCGCCGCGGACCCAGGCTACCTGACCGAAGCCGCTCGGCAGCACTTAAGGGAAAAGTTCGTGGCCGCCGACGCGGGCATCACCGGCGTCAATTTCGCCATCGCCGAGACGGGCGGATTTGTCGTCTGCACCAATGAAGGCAACGCCGACCTGGGCGTTTCGTTGCCCAAGCTGCACATCGCCTGCATGGGCATCGAAAAACTGGTGCCGCGCCGCCAGGACCTGAGCGTCTTCTTGCGGCTGCTGGCGCGCTCGGCCACCGGCCAGCCGATCACCACCTACTCGTCGCACTTTCACGGACCCGCCCGCGATGGCGAGCTGCATATCGTGCTGGTGGACAATGGCCGCAGCGAGTTGCGGCGCAGCGAACAGTTCCGCCGCTCGCTCAACTGCATTCGCTGCGGCGCCTGCATGAACACCTGTCCCGTCTATCGGCGCAGCGGCGGGCACAGCTATGGCACGACCGTTCCCGGACCGATCGGCTCGATTCTCGCGCCGGCGCGCGATCCGGAGCAACATCACAGCCTGCCCTACGCCTGCAGCCTCTGCGGCTCATGTACGGATGTCTGTCCGGTGAAGATCGATCTCCACGAGCAACTGCTGACATGGCGTGGTCAGTTGGCCGGGCGTAAGCTGATTCCCTGGACGAAGCGAGTTTCGATGAAGCTCGCCAGTCACGTGCTGCGGCGGCCCTGGCTCTATCGTTGGCTCGGCGCCATCGCGCGATGGGGCCTGCGTTGGACGCCGCGGTGGGCGGTCTACAACCGCTGGAACGATTGGGGACGACAGCGCGAGCTGCCGGCGCCGCCGACTCAATCGTTTCGACAGCGGCTCCGCAAGCGGCGTCAAGGCGGCGCGGACCAACGGAGGTCCGACCGGTGAGCGCCAAAGACGAGATTCTCCGCCGGCTTCGCTCCACCGAGGCGCCATCCGCGCCACTGCCGGACTTGGACGACGCTTGGACTCGGTACGACGACATCGACGGACGCTTCGCATCGTTGGTGGCCGCCGTCGGCGGAGTCTGCCACCAGGTGGCCAGCTGGGACGAGGCGCGACAAGTCATTGAGGCGTTGCCGCCTGTCCAAAACGCCGGCGGGCTCGAGTCACC
>JAGQPF010000704.1 GCA_020426845.1 Planctomycetales bacterium | reverse complement strand
TTGAAGAAGGCCTACGGCCTTCAATGAAACGATCGGCGCGGACTTGGGTAAACGGGCCTGGACTACCCGGGGCGGCGTTTCGCTCTGTCCCGGGCTTTTTGAAGGCCTTCGGCCTTCGACGAGACAGGTCTGCAACCGAAGACGGGAGGACTGCGCGTACACGTCTGCCCTGGGTTGCCATAGTGTCGCGTCACGTGCGATGTCGTATCACGTGCAATCACATCGAAGGCCAACGGCCTTCTTCAACGTAGCCCGGGGCAGAGCGAAGCGCCGCCCGGGTAGTTGGCGGGATTAGTCTGAAGGCCAACGGCCTTCTTCAAAGCCCAGGGCAGAGCGAAGCGCCGCCCCGGGGAGGCTTCCGGCAAGTCAGTTCTGCGGCGCTTCGTGCGCGGCGCTGGGGTCAATCAAGTCAATCGACTGGACCCAAGGAGTGCCGTCGTCTGCGATGTGCAACAGTTGCAACGCCGCGTCGCCCCTCTGGACCGCCAACTCGTTCACAATCGAATCCAACGCCGCGGCGTGTTCCAGGTAGACGGGATTGGCCGGGACTGCGTTCAACTCCGGCTGAGCGATCCTCGCGATCGCTTCGGCAACGAGATCAGCTAGCCCCTCGGTTGCCGTCATGTCGATTTCAATCGGTCCTTCAACGTTTTGCTGCGATGGTTGGCTGCGCTGCGCTGGGGCTGCGACACGCCCTACTTCGGCTGACAAGACCTCGTCCGTTAGCGTCGACTCTGACGCGACGAACAAATCCGTTGACAACTCATCGCGCTCACGCTGGGTCGGAGAGATCTCCAGCCACACCGACACTTGCCCGGTTTCATCGTCCTCCGGATCATCGCTGGCGGCGATCAACTCGGCGAGGTCGGCATCCTGCAACGCCTGTCGGTGAATCGACTCTTCAATCCGCTCTCGCGCGGGCAACAAGCCTTCCAGCCTGGCGACCGGCGCGAGTTGCTCCAGCGATGCTGTGGTTAGATTGGAAGTGATTGTTTTGGTCGCTGTCGGCGTCGTGGGCGACACGTCTGTTCTTGGTGTGTCCGCTTCGCCTTCGCCCCCAGTCGTTGTCGCTGCCGGCAGCCTCACCGTTGTCGACGCTGACGTTGGCGGTGCAGCGAGTTGTGTTGATTCCGCCCGGGGCAAACCGACGGGCTCTTGCAGCGCGGCGCCAGTCAAGGAAGCGCGGGAGATATTGGGCGCATCGGCAACGACGTCGATCAACTCCGACGTGCTGGGGCTGGCCTGCTTGGCAGTTATGGAGTTGGTCAACGGGCTGTTGACGCTTGCCTGCCCTGCCTGCAAATCAGCAAGTTGGAGCGGAGGCGTCGAGACGCGGAGCTGCACCTGAAAGATGACGAACAGCGTTTCGCGGCCCGCCATGGCGGGCGACGCCACGATGATGTCACGGATCTCGGCCGTTCGCGACGGCGAAGTGCCCCGGCCGTCGGCCAAGTGCTGTCCGTCGCGGCGAAGCGGGGACTCCATTCGCTCAAGACCGTTGAACATCGGCGCCGGGGATTCCGCGAGCCGAAAGTCGTGCGTCTCAAATGCTTCGTGGGCTCGCGCTGAGCCGTCGTGCTGGCTAGGCAGCTGCCATGGCGCAGCGGATAGCATACAGCGTGGCTCAAGCGGCTCGGCGGGCGTCAGAGCGCGGTGCGGCGCGGGATGAGAGGCTCGAGTGTGGCGTCGCATGTTAAGGTCCCTCCTTTGACGGCGCTTGCCGCAAATCGCGTAGCTCGGTCCAAGTCATGTCTTTGGCGGCAAATTCTTCGGCGCTTGGCTTTGCGCCCATTTGAATGGCCTCGTCCAACGCCAGCAAGGCGAGTTCCCGACTTCGACTGGCCGTCTGCTCGCTGCCGGGACGAGATTGCACGACTTCAAAGACCGCCGCGAGTTCGCGGGCCGCCCGCAGCGCGCGATCGGCATGAGCGGGGCGCAGTCGACGAGCGTCGTCGGCCGCGGCGACGGCGTCGCTCCAATGGCCGCGCTGGCGCGCCGTGCGCGATTGTTGCAATAGCATGGAGCCAAGCAGCTCGCGACCCCCGGGTAGGTTCGGCGCCAGCTGCAATGCGTGGCGCTGGATCTCCACGGCAGAGCGCGAATGCTCGTCGGCGCCGACGGCGTCCCGATCTGCCAGCAGCTCGGCCAAATTGTAATGTGCACCGGCTTGCAGGCTGTGCAGTTGAGCAGGCGCCTCGGGTTCGACAAACGGGCTTAGCACTTCAAGACTCTCGGTCAGCGAACGCTCGGCACTTTCTTTGCTGCCTGAGGCCGCTGCGGCGCGGCCGAGATTGTTCAACGCGGTTGCGAGCAAGGCCGCCTGCTCTCGCGAGTTGGGAAGAGCGCGGTGCAGCTCTCGCAACGCGGCCACAGCCGCGGCGTGGTGCTCCGCCGCGAGGCGCCACTCGCCTGTCACACCGTGCCAGGAGCCAAGATTGCCACGCGTCAACGCGTTTTGTCGAGCGGCTTCCGGGCCCACGTCTCCCTGCTGCGCCAGTAGCGCCTCGGCGAGCAACGCCTGCGCTTGCTTCGCTTCGGCGGGAGGGCAGGCCATCGCGGCCGCATTGAGCGCCGCTGCCAACTGCCTATGGTCGGGAGAGCCGTCGGACGCATCGGCAGCCAGTGCGCGGAGCGATTGCAGCGCGCGGGCCAGCAACTCGCCGGCGGGTTCGAGCTGTCCGACCTGGCGGTGCAATGTCGCCGCTTGCAGGTCGGCTTTCGCGAGTTGCAGCTGATAGGCGCGCTGATGACGCTTGGCCTCGCTCAACGCCAACTCGGCTCGGCGACCTTGGGCGGACAGCCAGAGGCTGGCGACCGACAGCCCGGCCGCCAACACAACACAGGCAGCCAATGCGAAGGTGACACCACGGTAGTGACGGCGAGTCCATCGCATCGCTTGCTCGAGCCAGCTTGGCGGACGCGCCAGCGTCGGCTCGCCCGCCACGAAGCGGCGCAGGTCGCGCGCCAACTCGCGGCACGTCGGGTAGCGATCCTCGGGAGCTTTGGCGATGGCGCGAAGCACGACGTTCTCGAGGTCTCGGCTGATGGCGGGATTCCAGAGTCGTGGTCGATACGGAGTCTCGCGCTCGATGCTGCGCAGCATTTCGGCCGGGCCCGAGCCGCGAACGGCCGGGTGCAACGTGAGCATCTCGTAGAGCGTGGCGCCGAGCGAATAGATGTCAGCGCGATGATCGACCCACTGATCGCCGCTCGCTTGCTCGGGGCTCATGTAGCGCAAGGTGCCGATCATGTCTCGCGTGCCCGTGAGATCCTGGGCCGGCCGACAGCGCGCCAGGCCAAAATCCGTGATCCACACGCGGCCCTGTGTATCGAGCAGCAGATTGGATGGCTTGACATCGCGATGGATGATCGATTGGTCGTGCGCCGCTTGCAGGGCCTCGGCGATGTCGGCGCCGACGGCCGCGACCCTGCGGCAATATTCCGGAAAGTCGCTTTCATACAGCGTCGCCAGGCACTCGCAGGCATCCTGCGCCGCCGAGCCATTCACCGCGACGTCTTGGTCCGCCTTCGCAGGCGACTCGATGGATTGCGACGGGCACGATGGGAATGACGGGACGGGCTCGCCACTCAACTTGGCTAGGATGCGGTCCCAAGGTGCGCCCTCGATCAGCTGCATCACGTAGTAGTTCAGTCCACGATCGGTGCCGACCATGTGCACCGGCACGATGTGCGGGTGATCGACCCGCGCGGCGGCCTGCGCCTCATTGCGGAATCTCGCGATCTGAGTGGAACTGAGCAGTGAGGCAAAAGGCAGCACCTTTAACGCTACACGGCGGCCAAGCGACTCCTGCACTGCCTCGTAGACGATCCCCATGCCGCCGCGCCCCAGTTCGCGCACGACGCGGAATTCGCCAATTCGCTGTGGCTCGTCATGTGTTGCGGCAAACGCGGGAGCCGGATGAAAGCCGGCAGCGGCGTTCTGCAAAAAGGTGAGCCCCTCTAAATAGGCGTCGATCGACGTCGCCAAGTCGGGGTGCTCGCGGTGCAAGGCGTCACGATCCAGTTTGCCCCCCTGCTCCAGCGTTTCGAAACAACGATCCAGCAACTCCGCAAGCCGGTCTTGCTGCTCAGTGGTCAGTTGTTCGGAAGTGTTCTGCACGATGCGACTCATTGCCTGTCAGAACTCGGTTGCTCTGCAGCCTGCATGCGCTCCTGAAGCTGCTTGATGGCTCGCAGCCAAAGCATCCGCACAGCGCCGTTGGAACGCTCCATCCGTTCGGCAACTTCATCGAAACTCAGTCCGCGAAGATTCCGGTTGATGATGACTTGGCGGTAGTCGTCGGGCATTTCGGCCAAGTGATTGGCAAGCGCGACGGCGCTTTCGCGCCGGATCACGTCCGAGCTTGGAGACGGCCCGTCAGCGGCCAGAAACCAACCGGCCTGGAGATTGGCCGTCGAGCGAGCCAATGCGGCGCCCATTTGATCGAGCGAGATTTCGCGCCGCATGGAACGCTTCTTGGCGAGCACATGCTGCTGCACAAACACATGCAACCGATTGATCAGAATCTGGCGCAGCCAAGCCAGCAACTGCCGCTCCGACTCGCCACGAAACTGAGGGAAGTCGCGGTAGGCCGAGAGCATCGTCTCTTGCACGAGGTCCGACGGGCTGACTTTCACTCGGAGACGCTCGTCCAACTGGGAGGTGGCGAGCAGTTGCAGATAGTTGCGGTAGCTCTCGAGCAGCTCTCCCAGGCTATGTGCATCACCGTCCCCGGCTTGCGAAAGCAATCCGCGGACACCGTTGTCGGGGTGCGCAGCCGAACCAATCTCATGGGCCATCATGCTGGTTCCGAGTTGTCCAACAACTTCCGTTGGGGGCGCATGGTGGGCACGCTGCGCATAGGGCGTGACACGGCCAATTGCCGAGCGAACGGAGGACAGATGAGGTCAGACCGCGGATGATACGGCCCGATTGTGTCCGGTCGTCGGTCGTTGATGTTGCGATTTCTCTATTCCGATTTGACGACGAACGCCGTCGATTGGTTCCGATTTCAATGTACGTACGCCCCGCCTCCTCGTCAAACCGACCGTGCTTGGGAGGGAGGGGCCTTGCCCGAACGTTCGGGTTTTGCGGAATCCTCCGGCTTTCACAAGATGACGCGCGCGGCGATGCGGCAAACCAGCGGACGCCAGACGCGAAGCCCCGTAGGGCCGCAGGGGCGACAGACGGTAGCCACGGGCGCAAGCCGGCGCAAGCCCGTGGAACCGCCGCAATCGTCGTCTACGCCGTTGGGCTATAGAATGCAGTGTTGCCCTTGATTGCTCCCCTTTACTTCTTTCATTCCATGTCCAAAGAATCGCCAGCACTGGTAGCGGGACAAGTCGGGTGTGCCGCGGCGTTGGTCCTGTTAGCGGACTGGGCGCCCGTCATCGAGGCGCCTGGAAGTCATGCCGTTGCCTTGGCGGCGATCGTTGGAGGAGTCGCCTTCGGGGTCTGGTCAATTCTGGCGGTCGGGATGCGACGCGTGTCGGTGATGCCCGAATTGCGAGAAAATGCGGAACTGGTGACGAACGGACCGTATCGGCTCGTAAGGCACCCGATGTACTTCGCGCTGTTGACGGCTTGTGGCGGGCTGACGTTTCTGCCGTTCGCACTCTGGCGACTTGGCTGCTGGGTCGCCTTGGCGTTGATTCTCGCGCGAAAAACGGTGCTCGAAGAGCGCCAACTGCGCGCTCGTTTTTCGGCTTACGCCGCTTACGCGGCCAAGACGAGGCGGCTGCTGCCGCTGATTTGGTAGCAGCGTAACCGAGCTTATCCGAGCCTATCTGAGCTTATCTGAGCTTATCTGAGCTTATCCGAGTTCGGCGAGTTGCCCCGTGCTGTCGGCGAACTGCGCCGCCGGGACGTCGAGTGCCGCGAGCATCGAGACGAACAGGTTCGCCAGCGGCGTGGACTCGGCATAGTGCAAATACTGATTGTGCCGCAGCCCGAGCGCATCGCCGCCCGCCAGCAACAGCGGGTAGTTGCGGTTCACGTGCGTGCGGGAGTTGCTCGAGCCATAGAGCACGAGGGTGCGACTGAGCAGGTTTCCATCGTGCTCGGGCGTCTCTTTGAGTCGCGTGAGGAAGCGCGCGAGGTTCTCGGCGAGGAATTGATCGAACTTGCCGATCGCCTCGGGCCCACCGTTCTTGCCGGCGTTGTGAGCAAGGCTGTGCCAGTTCGGCGGCAAGCCGAGACACGCCGGGAAAGTCCGCGCGAGCGTTGGCCCGTAGCTGCCCAGCTGATAGGTGGCGACGCGAGTGATGTCGGTTTGGAACGCGAGATAGATCAGGTCGTACATTGTGCGGATGTACTCCCGCGGCGCGTCCGGATTGACATCCAACAACAGCTCGCTCTTGTTGACTTCCGGCAGAGGCACGCTGAGCCAGCGTTTGGTGCGGTCGACGCGCCGCTCCACGTCCCGCACGGACGTCTCGAATTCGTCCAGCTTGCGTTGGTCGGCCGAGCCTAGCTCGCGTTTGAGTGACCTGGAGTGCTCGCGGACCAGGTCCAGGATGCTGCCCGTGTTAGCCAGCCGCCGCTGGCCCTCACGGCTGTCCTTGTCCTGGCCGAACAGCCGGTTGAAGATCAATTGGGGATCGGCCAGGGCAGGAACGGGCTGTCCTTTCAGGTCGTACGACAACGTGGTGGCGCGCGTCCGTGGCCCGATGCCGCCGTCGGTGGAGACCGACAGCGAGCCGAGCCGGGTGTCGGCGCCAAGTTGGGCCGCGGCGAGCTGATCAAGCGACACGGTGTTCCGATAGGTGCCCGGCGCCAGGCTGTTGCCTGTCAGGAACGTGTCACCCGTATCATGGCCGTTCATGCCGCGGCAGCGCGGGTGAGACAAGCCGGTGAACACGCTGAAGTCGCTTCGCAGCGGCTCGAGCGACCGCAGCACGTTGGTTAGCTCGAAGTCGCGATCTTTGCCCGTGGGGAACCAGCCCCATTGCCGGTCGGGATCGGAGTCCTTGGGCATCGCCACGCCGTAAGGAAACATGACACAACACAGCCGGCGCGGCTGCGCGGCGGCAGCGGTGGTCTCCGCCATGCACTCGAGCCACGGCAGCGCCATGGCGATTCCCGCTCCCTGCAACATGGTGCGACGCGAAAGGGTGATGGTCATGGTTGCGGCTCCAGGGGGCTGGCGGGCGGAGTCGGGCGGGAGGCAGTGAACAGCTCACTGGCGACCAAGTCGGCAATCAGAGGGCGAGGGCGACAATTATCCTCGAGGAAGGCTTGGGTGAGTCGCTGCAGTACGGGCTCGTCGGCAAAATCCAGTTGTCGCCCCAAGGCGTAGGTGGCAAGTCGGCGCACGAAGGAGCGGGCAAACTGCTCGCGGCGATGCTGCAATATATATCGTTTGAGCTCGGTGGCGCCATCGAGCTTTTCTCCGCTCGGCAGTTCCGTCGCGGCGTCAACGCGGGCCGCGGGGCGCTGACGCCCCTTGAGACGAGCTTTCCCAACTCGCGTCGGCGGCGTCTCGCGGTAAAGCCCCACGGCGTCAAAGTGCTCGAGCGGGATGCCCCATGGGTCGACGTGTCGGTGGCAGCGGTTGCACGCCTCGCGCTGGCGATGCGCCTCGAGCTGTTGCTTCAACGTCAAACCCCGCAAGTCCGCCCGCTCGGCGTCCAGCGGCGGCGCGTCGGGCGGAGGCGGCGCGGGCGGGGTCGCCAGCAAGCGGTCCAAAATCCAGACGGCACGCTTGATCGGATGCGAGCTCTCGCCCGACGAATTGCTGAGCAGAAACGAGCCGTGCTGCAAAATCCCGCCACGTCGGTCGGCTGGCGCGAGCGGCACTCGTTCGAAGGACGACGTCGCTGGCCGATGAGTGAGCTGATAGTGATTGGCGAGCGCGCGATTGACGACCGTCCAGTCGGCGTCGATCAACTCGAGACAACTCAAGTTGTTGGCGATGATCTCACGCAGCACTCCGCGAGTCTCCTCGCGCATGGCGGACTTGAGGTCGTCGTCGAAGTCCGGATAAAACTCGGGATTCACCGCGACTCGATCGAGTCCATCGAGGTCAAACCACTGATCGGCGAAGCGATCGACAAACGATCGCGAACTTGGGCCGTCCAACATCCGCTGCACCTCCGCCTTCAGCACCTCGGCATCCGCCAGCTGTCCGGTGTTGGCGAGTTCCGTCAGACGCTGGGAAGGCATGGTCGACGTCAGGAAGTAGGACATCCGGCTGGCCAGCGAGTGCAGGTCGTCGCTCGGCACAAGATAAAGGAAATGGGGAGAGACCAGGATCGCAGCCATTGTTTCCCGGTACGCCACAATGGCGGTGTCGGACTCGGCGCGAAGGGAGCGAAACAGCGTGACCAGCCTCTGCACCTCATCGTCGCTGGCCGGGCGGCGAAACGCTCGGCTGGCGAACCGCCGCAGGATCTGCTCGGAGGCGGCGTCGGAGTCGAGCTCGATATCACCGTGGAAGCTCAGTAGTGACGTGTGACTGGCAGGCTGCCAGCTGGTCACGACGGGCGCTTCGAACTCGACGCGTTCGACATGGACATCCAGCCGCGGCGACTCGAGCGGCGGCAGCAAGATGGGCGCGGCCGGAGTGGGCTTGTTCTTGGCTGCTTTGCCTTTGCCGCCTTTTCCGCGTGGGGGATCCGAATAGGTGCGACTGGCGTGACGCAGTTCCTTGCCGTCGGCGTCCAGGAAGTCCAGGATCACGATCTCGCCGTCAAACGCCACGTTGCCGAACTTTTGATCGCCCGACTGGGGGTAGTCCTCCATCCGGCCGCGAAACGTGAACGTCTGCGGCGAGTCAGCGGTGGCAGTGACATCAACCTGTCCCACAACTTTGCGGGGAACGTGAACGATGCCCGGGACGCATCCGAGCGAGACACGCAACTGCGGAGGCGCGGCGCCGGCCGGAATTGTGGCGCCGGCGCGGACGCGAATCTCAAACTCGCCCTCGCGCGGGAAAGTTGGCACATCGAGCAAGAACTCGGGATTCACCGGCTCGGCGCCTCCCTCGCGGCTCCGCGGCAGGGCTCCCACGGCGGTGCGGTCGCCCACGTGTCGGAAGACCTGCGGTCGATCGCCCTCGACAATCGCCAATGACAAAGCGCGGCGTGCCACTGCCAAGTAGGTCTCCAGCTGCGTCGGGGACAATTCGAGCGTGGCGCCGTCGTTCAGGAAGCCGTCGGGCGACGCCGGCTCGGGCGGCATCTCGCGTCCATAATCCAGATCGACGCCCAGCAGATCCCTCATCGTGTGCGCGTATTCGTCGCGCGTCAGTCGCCGCGAAGTGACGCGGCCGCCGGCATTGCGTTTGGCTTCGGCGGCCACTCGCAGCGAGCGGGTCAGCCAGCTGATCAGGCGGGTTGCCTCCGCCTCGGTTGGCTGCGTCGCGTCCTCCGGAGGCATCATGCCGAGATTGAGCTGGTTCAGCACATCGTGCCACGTGTCGAGGTCGCCGCCGCGAAGGAAGTCGGGGTTGAGTCGGTCCAGACGCAGGTCGGCCTTCGCCTGACGCGGGCCGTGGCAGTCGTAGCAAAGCCGCTCCAACAGCGGCCGAACGTCGTCGTAGGACTCATCGGCTGAAACGCACGTGGGCAGAGCCAGTGCAATTAACAGCAACTTCAACAACTTAAGATGCAGCGGCATGGCGGGGCCTCGGGTGAGGCGGGGCGGGAGGAGGGAGCGAAGTCGTGACTTCCATCCAAAGGTCTTCTCACGGAGGGACAAAGACAAGGAGAAAACCACGGCCGCTCCAGCATACCAGGACCTACGGCGTCTCGCCAAAGCCGAAGGGGGCACGCCAAAGCCAAAGGCGTCTCGCCAAAGTGCATGCTGCCCTGTGGTTCCATTGAAGGCCAACGGCCTTCCTTCACCGCAGCCCGGGGCGAGCGCAGCGCTGCCCCGGGTATGGCGTCCATGGATTCATTGAAGGCTGAAGGCCTTCCTCACGGTAGGGGCACAGCGCATCGCCGCGCCGGGTATTGCGTCCACGGTTTCATTGAAGGCTGAAAACCTTCTTCATCGCGGCTCGGGGCGAACGCCGCACTGCTCAACCCCATTGCGCCGGCCGAGGCACGCTTCGCGCGTAGCATGGGCGCCCCCGCCCGTGCAGAACTGCGCAACCCCACCGCGCCGGCCCTTTTTCTCTAACCAGCCAGCGGCTTGGGCGGTGGTACGCGGCTGCTCGCCGCGCACGGGCGAGGGCGCCCATGCTACGGACGATCTTGCGCGGCTGCTCGCCGCGCCCCCGCCCGTGCAGAACTGCGCTACCCCACCGCGCCGGCCCTTTTTCTCTAACCAGCTAGCGGCTTGGGCGGTGGTACGCGGCTGCTCGCCGCGCACGGGCGAGGGCGCCCATGCTACGCGCGAGACGTGCCTCGGCAGGAGCCAGAGGGCTGCGCATCGCCGCCGCGGGTGGGTTTGCCGCTTCGAAACGCACCGCCAAGGAGACACCAAATCGACGGTTGCTTGCCGCATGGCTATGGCCGATGATTGGGGCTGATTTCAGAATGACTTGACGGGACCAGCTTCCATGCGACACACACGGCTCAACTTGCCTCGACAATTACCGGCGCGGCACACACTGCGATGGTTTGCGCTGCTGGTTTGCGGCGCCTCGGTGGCGTCGATTGGAATGAGGCCCGCGGTTGGCGCCGAGCGGCCGCCCAATTTCATCGTCGTGTTTTGCGACAACCTCGGTTACGGAGACATCGAGCCGTTTGGATCGACCCTGCACCGCACGCCCCATCTGAACCGAATGGCTCGTGAGGGCCGCGTGTTCTCGCACTTCTGTGTCACCGCGGGCGTTTGCACTCCGTCCCGAGCCAGTCTGATCACGGGTTGTTACTCGCAACGTGTGGGCATGCATCTGAATCCGCGCGACGGACACGTGTTGCGGCCGATCTCGCCGTACGGCCTGCACCCTGACGAGGTGACGATCGCCGAGGTGCTGAAGCAGCGCGGCTACGCGACGGCGATCGTCGGCAAATGGCACTTAGGCGACCAGCCGGAGTTTCTGCCTACACGGCAAGGCTTCGATTGGTTTTTTGGCGTGCCCTATAGCGACGACATGACACAGGACGTCGGACAGAGGCTCGGCGAGCGGTTGGATGGAAATCGCTGGCCCCCGTTGCCGCTAATGGAAAATGAAAAGGTGATCGAGGCGCCGTGCGATCGCGACGGGTTGACCAAGCGGTACACCGAGCGGGCGATGGCTTGGATTGAGGAGCATCGGGACGAGCCGTTCTTCCTCTACTTTCCGCAAGCGATGCCGGGCAGCACCAGCACGCCGTTCTCGAGTCCCGACTTCAAGGGCAAGAGCAAGAACGGTCCGTGGGGAGACTCCATCGAGGAGCTCGATTGGTCGATGGGCGTGATGCTCGAGCAGTTGCAAAAGCTGGGCATTGCAGAACGCACCTTGGTGCTGTGGACGTCCGACAACGGCGCACCGATCAGCCCCCGCGCCGGGGATCTCAGCCGCGGCTCCAACTTGCCGCTGCACGGACGCGGCTACACCACCAGCGAAGGCGCGTTTCGCGTGCCGGCGATCGCCTGGCAGCCGGGCAGCGTGCCAGCCGGAACGAAGTGCGACGAGTTGGTGTCGACGATGGATCTGTTGCCCACGTTCGCCAAGTTGGCGAGCGGCGAAGCGCCTCGCGATCGCATGATCGACGGGCTCGACGTCGCGCCGCTGCTGTATGGGGAGGATGGGGCGAAGTCGCCGCACGAGGCGTACTATTACTACCATCAGGACCAACTTCAGGCGGTGCGATCGGGGCCCTGGAAGCTGTTTCTGCCGGTGGAGCCGTCGAACAACCATCCGCATTTCCGAGGTCAGCAGAAGCCCGAGCCGCTGCTGTTTCATCTTTACGAGGATATTGGGTGTCGCGTGAACGTCGCTCCCCAACATCCGGAGGTCGTCGCCAAGCTGCTCGCCATTGCCGAGACGGCCAGAGCCGACCTGGGAGACAAGAGCCGAGCCGGAAGGGGCCAACGGCCAGCGGGAAAAATTCAGGGCGAGCCGATTCGGCAAGTTCTGAATCCATAGTACGAAAAGCTAACGAGTGCCACCGCTATGACACCATCGCCTGCAACTTCGCCACCGTGGCAGATCATCGAGCCCGATGTGGCCGCCGCATTGGCTCGTTCCGCAGAGCCGCTCGAGCTGCTCGCGCAAGGCGAGGCGCCCGCGGTCGTCCTTCGCGGCGCCTTTCCCGCGGAGGCGTGCCAGCAATTGATGCGGCGTTTGGTGGACGAGCAACTGCTCTATGATCCGACACAGCCGATCCCCGACAAGTTTCTGCAACAGTCGATTCCCGAGGGCTACTATCGCGAGGGCCGCAAAGCGATGGGCGAAGCGGTCTCTTCCGCTCAGCAGACGGGCAAACGCCGCATCGACATCGGCACTAGCCTCGGCTATCGCGGATCGGACCGCGAGGACTTCTTTCGACACAGCGCCGAGACGCACCGTCTGTTTGCACGGCTGTTTCCCACGCAGGACGTCGCTCAAAACCCAATCGCCTTGCTCTATGAACGGCTCGGGCAACTAGCTGGCCGTCGTCGCGTTGTGACCGCTTACGAAACTGAAGCTGACGGTTCGCAGCGGCGCGAGTATGGTCCCGCAATCATTCGCGCGCATTACGGCGGCTACACCTACGCGCCCCATTTTGACTCGGTTCGCTTGCGAGAGCAGCGAGACGACTACGCGGTGCACGCTTTCGAGCACCAATTCGCCGGCGTGTTAGTGCTACAAAATGCGCGCGACAAGCAGCGTACGGCGCAGTCCATCATTCACCGCTGCCTCTGGACGCCCGACGTGGACCCCTGCCTCCGCGAGCGAACCTTTCACGAATACGCTCGCGAACATCGCATCGAACAAGTGGAAGTCTCGCTCGAGCCCGGTGATCTCTACTTCTTCAACACGCGGGCCATTCACGAAGTGCCCGGCGTCGACGGCGCCTTGCCTCGCGTCGTGCTGGCCACATTCATCGGCTACGACCAGGACCACGAGGAAGTGTTCGTCTGGTCCTAGCAAGGCCCCATCAGGCCCGGCAGGGGCGACAGACGTTAGCCGCGAGCGCGAGCTCGGGGACCGCACGCCGCGCGCTCAAAGCCCCGGCAGGGGCGACAGACGTTAGCCCCGAGCGCGAGCTCGGGGACCGCACGCCGCGCGCTCAAAGCCCCGGCAGGGGCGACAGACGTTAGCCCCGAGCGCGAGCTCGGGGACC
>JAGQPF010000703.1 GCA_020426845.1 Planctomycetales bacterium | reverse complement strand
TCGAGAGAAGGAAGTTCTGTTCGTTCACTGCTCGGTCCGTCATCCTCTTGATTCCTGACGCGGAGCTGCCCCTGCAACTCGGTTACATCACGCCGCCAAAGACAAACTGCCAGGGCCGATCGGCATGAGCGGCACCGGCGCCATCACGTCCTGCGCAAACAAGTCGAGAATGATCTCCAGGATCTGCGGCAGATACTTGAGGATGAGCTGCAGGAGCTGCTCGAGCTGATCGATGTCGAGCTTATAGAGACCACCAGCGGAGCCGAGCCGGCCGTTGTCTGCTTTGCCGAACTTACTCGGGTCCTGGCCTTCCAGGGCTGCCACCTCAGGGGCGATCGATTCGAGTAGACCGCAGCACACCTCGGGCTTGAATCGCAGCGTGAGGCCGATGCGGAATCGCTGGGCGGGTGTGATGAGATCCTTCGCGCGGGCCTCGTCGAGCACCTTCAGGACGGCGCGTTGTGCCTCGCGTTTCTCGCGGCGAGAGTAGCCGTCGGCGATGGCAAAGTCGGGTAGCGCAAAAAGTGCAGTGAATAGCGTGGCCGCAATGAGCAGCATGAGTCGACCGTGTGGTCTCATTTTAAAGTGCTCCGTGGTTTTAAAGTGATCAGCGGATCGTTTGAAAGTAGCGGGAGGTGGACTCGAACCACCGGCCTCCAGGTTATGAGCCTGGTGAGCTGCCAACTGCTCTATCCCGCTTTGTTTCGGTGTCCGTCTTCCCAAGCATCGATCAGGTCAGCGTCCTCCATGACGTAGAAGTCGCGGATTCCGTCAACGACTGAGATCCAGTCAACGGTGCCGTCGTCGGACGTGCATTGCTTGATCGCTTCCGGGATCGCCTGTGCGAGAACTTCATTGGCTCGGTCTCGCAAGGCGGCCTCGACTGTCGCGACCGCGTGCCTAACCTCTTCGATGTCGCGCCGGAAAAAATTTGCCGACCACGCAACCAGCAGCTCCTTGATCTCCGGTGCCTCGCCGGATGCTTCGGCTACTATCGTTTCTGCAAGGTTCTTGAGTTCGTCGGTCATCGTCGCCTGAGCCCCCCGAACAAACGTCGCACCGGGCCGACCGTATATCGACTTGACGCCACTTGGACCGCCTGCTCCTCGGGATGAGCCGCATCGTGCGCGACGATCATCTCCGCCATTGTCATCCTGTTCGGGTCGATGCCATGCCAGCGCAGGTGCAGGCGGTAGTCGTTCTCGGTGCCTGGGATTCCATCGCCATCGACGTCGCCAACTCCAACGCGAGGAATCGGGAGCTGAGCTTCCATTGGCTGCTGCGAGGCAATCGCCTGTTGCTGCTTGCCAACGAGGTAGGCAAGGATCGTTTCCACCGAGACCTTGGCCGCGGCTTCACCGTCATACCGCTGGCCCTTTTTGCCGGGCACTCGATAGAGGAACAGCTCCGGTGTCGCCGAGACCGCCGGGTGCGGGTTGGTTGCGTTCCACTCTGCGATGTCAATCACGTTGAAGTGGATGCCGGGTCGGCAGGCAATCGGCTGCAGGCGTCGCTTGAGGCGTTCACAGGGTGGGCAACCTTGCCTGCTGACAATGATGCACTGCGGACGATCGTCTGCGACCGCGACAGTACGCTGCTCCGTGGGCACGGCCGGAGATGTGTCGAACTCGGCCGGCTCAAACTGCCCAAACGCGAGCAATAGGATCAGACGGTAACCCATTGAGACACCCCCTCGTCACGGCACTTGGTCGCAAACTCCGCCGAGCGTTCCTGGCGGGCCTTGTAGAAGTCTTGGACATCCGACGATTGCAGGTGGTCGGTGAGGGCAGTCACGTCAAAAGCCTCCCAGCCGATTCGCTCCCACCCATAGAGGCCGGCCAACGCAAAGCTGTCCGACCGGATCATCTTGGCGACGTCGTTGCCGCGAGCTCCGAACGAGCCCACCGGCATGCTCGGCAATCCGTCGAATTTGCCGTTCTGTCGATTCCACCTCGCCCACGACTGGATGATGAGACCGAGCATCCCGCCGTACTTCTGGTTTGCCCAAGGCGTGTCGTCACAGCATGCGTGAGCCATCGCATGAGCCCACGAGCCGGTTTGCCTCGCCACACCGCTGGAGTCTGTCTCGCTGCTGTAGCCGTAGCCCGAACACACCGAAACACCGAACCCAAGTGCCATCGAGTCCCGGTACTCCTCCATGGAGTTGATGGGGATGATCCACTTGCATTGATTGCGGCGCGCGATCGCCTCAAGCCACTCGGGGCAGCCTCGACTGCCTTGGCCGGCCCAGTTCTCCGTGGCTCGGCTGAACTCGGAAAGGTCCACCACTTCACCGGTCGGGCTCTCGTACCGATCACGGACGAGGAACCCGCCTTGGCCGCCGGGTCCGACGTACTTCGCGGCCGGCGAGCAATACCAGCCGTCACCGTTGTAGCCACGAGCGCGATAAATGTTCTCCTTGCACATCCGGCCCTTGTAGACCGTTTCGCCGTGCAGAGCGTCGTTCGCGTGGTCGATCTCCGCCGCGTTGGTGTTCGAGTGGCTGACACACGAGCCGCGAGTCTGAGCCTCATCGCCACCCCATGACGGCGAGAAGTGAAGGCACGCGAGGAACGGGGCGTTGAGCTTGCCTTTGCCGATGCCACGAGCCCAGGGGAAAACGTCGTAGAGACGCGGCATGGAGGCCAAGTAGTCCTTGACTTCGTTCCGTTCCTCGAAGGTGATGAAGTCGGGCGACGCTCCAATGAATCCATCGGAGTAGATGGCGTGCAGCTCCTCGGGTGTCGGGGCGGTGAGGAAGTCATCAGCCGACTCCACGGTCCCAACATGCTCGACGCCGCGCAGCTTGATCAGGGCATCCCGAAAGTCAACGCCGGTAAATCGTTTCTTAGCCATCCTGGTCAACCTTTGAGACAACCGCGTCATCCGGAACAGTCAACGTCAACTCAACCGAGTACCCGCGACCACCGATCTTCCATTCCATTGGCCAGCTTGGTATCTCCACGTCCTCGTCGAGCTGCATCAACCCAATCGCCCAGCAGCCAACAGAGCCTTTCGGTGCGTAGCAGGCGACAACATGCAGGCCGCCTTCACTCGGCGAATGGACCTTGACGACTTCGGGGTGATCCCAGCATCCGATCTCATCCGGCTCGTCACCTGACGTGCCGTCGATCTCGAACAGGTCGTCGCTGCAAC
>JAGQPF010000702.1 GCA_020426845.1 Planctomycetales bacterium | reverse complement strand
CCCGGGGCGATGCCCCGGGCTACGTTGAAGAAGGCCTTCAGCCTTCGGAGATGATTGTCGCGCGGCATACCCGGGGCGATGCCCCGGGCTACGTTGAAGAAGGCCTTCAGCCTTCGGAGATGATTGTCGCGCGGCATGCCCGGGGCGATGCCCGGCGATGCCCCAGGGTACGTTGAAGAAGGCCTTCAGCCTTCGGAGATGATTGTCGCGCGGCATACCCGGGGCGATGCCGGCGATGCCCTGGGCTTTTGAAGAAGGCCTTCGGCCTTTGGCAATGCCGGATACACAGGGAGCCGTGGGGCGGAACCATGGGGCGACTACTTGGCGCCTTCCCTCGCTGTCGACAACGTCGGCAGTGTGGGAATCGGCTGCACCCGCACTTCGGCCACCGAGTTTCCATCGGTGTACGTGACGATGCGCGCGGCTGGCGATCCGCAGGGCCAGATGCGTGAGCCCGTTCTGGCGGCGCCGGGAACCACGTACTATCGGTCTAACGCGCGTAGAAACCGACCGTCTCGGCTTTTTGCAGGATGTTCCTCTGCAAGTAGTGCTCCAGTTCCGCTCGGTTCCTCGGAGCGACCGTCAATTCGGTGTCCAAGGCATACAGTGTGAAGCGATAACGATGGTAGCCGGATCCGGGCGGCGGCGCGGGGCCGCCATAGCCGAAACTTCCGAATGAGTTGCTTGGCTGTCGAATATTTCCACCTCCCGCGCTGAGGACCTGCATCTTCGGCACGTTCGGCCCCAATCCCGGGAGGTGGGGCGGGATTTTGTAAACGAGCCAGTGGACCCAAGGTCGAGGCGGTCCCGGTGCATCGGGATCATCGCAGATCAGCGCCAGTTCCCTGGTCCCGGGCGGAACACCTTGCCACGAGAGAGGCGGCGAGATGTCGCTTCCGTCCTCGGTGTAGACCGGTGGAATCGCGCCTTGATCGGCGAATGCCGACGAGCGGATGATCATCGTGGCGGCGCCGGGGGTGGCGCCGCCAGCAAACATGCCAGCTCCGGGAGTGGCGCCGCCTGCGAACATGCCAGCTCCGGGAGTGGCGCCACCAGCGAACATGCCAGCGCCGGGGGTGGCGCCGCCACGGAACATGCCAGCGCCAGGGGTGGCGCCGCCAGCGAACATGCCAGCGCCGGGGGTGGCGCCGCCACCGAACATGCCAGCGCCGGGAGTGGCGCCGCCACGGAACATGCCAGCGCCGGGGCTAGCGCCGAATCCGCCGGGAATGCCCGGAGTGGGAACGCCCGGCCCCACCACCGTGATGCTTCTTCGCCCAAACGGACCGACTTGAGTCACGGCGCCGGTGACGACACCGCCGGGCGTTGTGGTGATGACCGTTTGCCCACGACCAAAGATGATCCGGCTGGCGCCTGAAAGTTTGTTTAATGCATTGCTCGCGTCTGACCCGTCATCCGCACCACCTCGACTTGCGCCGCGCAACGCTTGCATGCCTTTGACGTGCTGATCGACTTGGGCGCTCAGCTGCGACCAAATGGCGGGCTCCTTCTCGGCGTTGTCTCGGATTTGCTCCTGCAGTTCTTTGAGCAGGTCGATATCGCCGATCACCAAAGCCGCTTGGAGATTGTGCTGCGCGTCCTTGAAGTGGACGAGCGTGTCGATGCCAACGTCATCCAGCGAAACCCGAGGCGCCGTGCTTCTGGATTTGCCGGCGAGCTGCTTGGCCAGCTTGATCTCGCGAACCATTTCGCCGTCGTCGGTTTCCATGGCAAACGCTTCGAGTTTTTCGAGTGCCTTGGCATCGTTTTTGGCGCTGGCCGCCCGCAACGCGGCCTTGAGCACATCTTTCGAGCTCACGGCGGGATGATTGCGGAATAGGATTCGCTCGGCATTCGCCAGTTGGATGCCCGCGCTGGCCAGTGCTTCGGCGTCTAAGCTCGTCCAAGCGTCATCGAGCTCGGCAAAGTCGACGTATTGATCAAAAATTGGATCACTGAGCGAATTGAGCAAGCCGACCGCTTCGTCCCAGCTTGCCCCAGCGTCGTCTTGAGACAGTGCCGGCGTGGTGGTCAGCAACGCCAGGCAGGCTGCCGCGATCAAAAGTGGAGTTTTCATAAGGGCGGATATCGAAGGCGGATGATGTTGTCGTTGTGGACGTGAGAAGTTTGCCCCAATGGGCCAATCGGGCTCGCGTTCAAGAGTCGGTGCTCCAGTCCATCTGTTCAAGAGGACAGGCCGCGATTTTCCGGAGATTTTTGTCGGTCCAGTTTGGCTTCCCATCGCCGGGTGCCAATTGGGGTGTTTTAGCAATCGAGCCCCGCCAGGTCGTCACGCCCAAGCCGATGTCATCGGCGCACTCGTGCCTCATCTACGACGATTGTCGTTGACAAACTACGTCATCTGTCGTAGTCTGGCCGGAGAACGGATGGAGATAGATGGCGATGGAATCCGAGCAGCGCGTAACACGGAACGACCAATGACCGGCAAGAGCCCACCGAAACCCACCGATGCGGAATTGCAAATGCTCCGCGTGCTCTGGGCCCAAGGACCACAAACGGTTCGACAAATCCACGAGGCATTGGGCAATGAGACCGGATATACCACGACCCTCAAGATCCTGCAAAAGATGACGGACAAGGGGCTGGTGCTGCGGGACGAGTCGCAAAAGTCGCATGTGTATTCCGCAGCCGTGGAGGCCGAAGTCGCGCAACGTCAGTTAGTGAAGCACTTGATGCGCGTGGCCTTTGGTGGCTCGCCCACAAAACTCGTGATGCAGGCGCTCTCCGAGGAAAAAGCAACGCCCGAAGAGCTCCGCCAGATCAAGACCCTGCTTCGCCAATTAGAGAAAGATACGAGGGACCTTGAGTGACCACTACCATCACCGACGCGATTGGCTGGACAATCCTGCATTCTCTCTGGCAAGGCCTCTTGCTCGCAGGCTGGCTGGCCTGGGTCCTGCCGGCGTCGCGCAATCGCTACCTTGCCAATGCCACAGCGCTGGGCGTTTTCGCCTCGGCAGTTCTGGCAACTTTTCTTTGGCACATCGGCAACCGTGAGACAACTCACGCTGCCCCGTTCGCAATGTCGCAACGAAGCGCCACTGCACAGGCGGATTCAGCGGGCGCGACTCCAAACGCACACTCGACGCCGCTTCTTCCTGCTCGATTGCGTGCGCGGCAGCCACTACGCGCCGGCGAGAACCTGAGCCCGAACTTGCCAAGCGAAACCGGCACTCCGATTGCCAACGACGACTTAAACGCGAAGCCCGTTCATCTCGCGACAGATCGCCAACTAGGACGCTGGCTGGTGTCTTGGCAAACGGTCGTCGTCGCGTTTTGGGTTGTGGGCGTTGCGCTGATGGCCATCCGATTGTCTGCCCAGTGGGTCGCCGTGCGGCGCCTGGTCCTTTCAGCGGCGGTCTTTCCCGCAGCCTCTCCCTGGAACGCGCGCCTCCGCCGGCTAACCCAATCCATGGGGATCCGCCGAAACGTGCGGCTGCTTAGCTCGGCCAGCATTCGTGTGCCGGTAGCGGTCGGGATCGTTCGCCCGATCATCATTGTGCCCCTGTCGATGTTGACCGATCTGACCGTCTCCCAGGTCGAAGCGATCTTGCTCCACGAACTGGCACATATCCGTCGCCACGACTACTTGGTCAATCTGGGCCAGGCCGTGATGGAGGTGCTCTTTTTCTACCACCCGGTGGTCTGGTGGATCTCGCGGCAGATGCGCGCAGAGCGAGAAAACAGCTGTGACGACTTGGCGATTGCGGCATGCGGGAGCGTCACGGAGTATGTCCATTCCCTGGCAGCGCTGGAGGAGCATCGCTCCCATGGCGTGCCCGGTCTAGCGACCGCTGCCACGGGGGCCGGAGCTGGCAGCTTGTTGAAACGAGTGCGTCGATTGGTCGAGCCCGAACGTCGCCTCCCCGCTCGCCCGGTGCTCGTCCCGTTCGTCGTCTTTGCCCTGGCGCTCGTGCTGGGCAGCTACTGGTTGGCCGCCGAAGGGCAGCAAGGCGGAAGCGCCGGCCCGGATTGGCCCAACCTGCGGGGCTCCACCTACGAACTTGAGGGCACATCGGTGTACGTTGTGCACGACGATCAGCAGATCGTGTCCGCCGTCATCATTCAACATCCGGACAAACGGGCATCGCATAGCGTTCGCGGTGGAGCGACTCGCAAGGCTTCACCCTTTTCCAGCTATGTGTACGATCACGAAGAGAAATGGGATGAGGCAGCGATTCGCGTGGAGCTTGACCAAGACGACTATCCAACACTGCGGGCGCTGGCACTCACGCGGTCCCAAGGGCAGAAACTGCATCGACTGTCGCTGGAGGAGGGCCGGATCGTCTACTGGGACGCGGACAGTGGAGCAATTAGTCAGCACAAACGCCTCAATCGCAAGCTGCCACCGCCGCAGAACCTCACCGGGGAATTGGCCGCCACCATTCGGAGCGTGGTTGAACGGCTTAATTCGGAATTCGCTCCAAAAGGTGACACGGACCCGTCACATCTCGCCGCGGATCATCGCCACGAGCACGCGCCCGCCACGGATCAAGCCTTGATGCGAGAGATCCTGGGACGAGCGAATCCCGAATTGTGGAAGGTCGTTGATGTTCCTCAGATGGTTGCCGAAAAACAAATCTCGCTCTCGCCCGATCAACAGTGCCTGGCGCTGTTCCATGGCGGCCATTTGCAGATCATGGAAGCGGCGAGTGGCCATGGCCAAAGCTACCGGGTGGATCACCCGGCGTCCGTCGGGTGGCGAAGCGGCTCCGTTCACCTGGTGACCGAAACGGGCGCGAACCGCTTTTACCAGATGCGGCGACCTCAGATCCAGTTTGTCGACAACGAGGGAAAGCCGATTGGCGCCGAGGCGATCGTCGAAGCTCGCATTGGGTTTCGCCAGCGCACGCCCCAATGGTCAACGTATGGGACGAGGAACGAACCGCTGTCCCTGGTCGGTCTGAAGCCCGGCACGCACTGGTTGGTCGTAGCGCCCTGGCAACAGGTGATCGCAACCTCGGTTCCCCTGGGCACCAACGACCTCAACCTGGAGTCCGACGTTGTGTTGGCCGGAGAATTGACGACGGAGACGACACCATCCGGCGCCGTCCGCCGAATTTCCTGCCCTCGGCGACCGTTTCCGCAACCGCGGGGCCGAGACATCTTCGCCCGCGGCACCGCTACGGCGTCGACGAACGGCCCCCCGACATTGCGGATTGAAGTACAGAACAACTCGGGGGAACGCCTTCAATTCTCCGAGCGCGACATCTATTTGACCAGCGAGCTCGATGGCGTCGGACATACGGTCCTCTCCCCACAGTGGACTCGTCGCCCCGCCCCCAACCAACCCCCATTGCTCAGTGTAGAGAACGGGCAGTCGGGTAGTTTCGAACTGAACTGGAACAACTGGGCGCAGCGAGGATTGTGGGTGCCCAATGCCGCTTGGGATCGAGGCGGGCCTACCCTCGGGGAGGCTCCGGCGGGCCACGTGATGGTCCGTCTGCAGGGCCCGGGCTTCGGTGCCTTGCCTGTTGCTGTCCCGCTTCCGCAGTTTCCCGTAACGCAAACTCCCGCACGTTCCGTGGACGACACCGGCACAGCGGCCCAGGAGGACGACATATCGGTGTCACTTTACCGGCGATATGTGCTGGCCGGAGGGAAGATCTCGACCACGCAAGTTGATGCGGCCATCGAGATTGTGGCTGCCCGGAGCCGCAATGACGAGAGCTTCGAGCAGCAGTTCCTGACGGACTTTGTCGACAGTTGCCGCGATGGCGCTACCCATCCTCCTCGTCGCAACATGCTGAAGCTCGCCGCGAAGATACTCGAATATCAGGGTGCGGCGCGCTGGCAACATCAGCTCGCGAACGAAACCGGTTT
>JAGQPF010000701.1 GCA_020426845.1 Planctomycetales bacterium | reverse complement strand
TCGCTTTACTACGGACTGGTCTTTCTCCTCCAGTTGCTTCCCACCCCGAACGGAGCAGACATCCTGCCGCGCCGTCGACGCAGTTACTCTCGGATACAGGTCGGAAATGACTACCTGAAGAGGACTTCCACCTCTCTGATCAAACAACCTCACACACGCACTAGCATGGGCGTCCTCGCCCGTGCGCGGCGAGCAGCCGCAGCGCACCGACTAGGCCCCAGGGAAGCGTGCCTTGGCCGGCGCAATCGGGTTTCGCAGTTCTGCACGGGCGAGGACGCCCATGCTACGCGCGTAGCGTGCCTTGGCCGGCGCGATCGGGTTGCGCAGTTCTGCCCGGTTCACGGCACCAGGAACACGAGCCCCGTGCTCAAGCCCGCCTGAGCAAGCGCTGCGGACAATCGTGGCCGAGGCCAGCGGCGCAGCATCGGCGCGCAGCTGCCAGGGCGGTAGTGTCCCAGCGTGTAAACGCATTCGCGCGGAGGATGCGCAACCAACAGATAGGGCAGCGCAGGGATCCGACCGAAAAAGTGCGCCGCGGAAGCCGCTGGCTGGAGCCACAACCAGCTGTGCCCGGCTCGCTCCAGGTTCACGTCCTCGAAGTAGAGTGGCTGGTGCATGGTGCCCGGCGCCACCCACATGAATCCCTGTGCCACTTCGCAGGACTCCGGCTCAAAAATCTCCGGCGCACGCGACTCGGCGCCCACGAAGGGACTGCCCGCCTGGCTGCGCGAAACGTCGGGCGGCAGCGTTTCATTGATGTCGATGTTGGCCGAAAGAGGACGACTGGTCAGGTCCCGCAACTCGGGGCCGTGAGTGTCCGCCTCCTCGGGCTGTGCCGAGTCCGCTCGCCCCGCGTTCCACGCGTACCGCCAGCGATCACGGTCGTCCGGTATGCCGAATTTGTTTCTGCCCCCAATCGACCGCAGAGGCTCCGCAGTGTCTCGTGTGAGCGGCTGTGGAACTTCCGCTCGCAACTCCGCCGCCAATCCCTCATCGACGTGCACCGGCGGCGGTTCGGGCAGCGCAAGCGGGTCTTCCGGCTCCTCGCGAGGCAAGTCCTCGGGGTTGACCACTGGTGGAAGCCAGTTGTTTGTCACTTCAGGAGCGGCGGACTCATCGCTGGAAAGGAACGGATTGAACTCCGCGTCGTTGTTTTCACTCGAGCGTGGATGGACCGTCTCGTCCTCCGTCATCGGCTCAACTGGAGTTGGTTGAGGCGGGGGAATCGGCTCGCCGGCATTGAGCGACTCCCGACGACTCGGGGTGTTCTGAACCACCGGCGCCGGCACAACCCACTGCTCCTGATCGCTTGGAAATTCGGGGGATGTTTCGACGGACGGAAACGCTGACTCCGTCGGACCGGTGTTGGTTGCATCGACGTCGGGGGAAAGCGACGATGTGCCACCGCTCCGAGGGAACGACGGCAGGTCGCTCTTGGTCGCGAGCGGAAGCGGCGGCGCCTGGTGAGGCGAAAGCATCAGCGGAGCACTTGGCTGCGGCGCCGTCGCCACATCGCGACGACCGGGCGGAGCAGCGTCTCGAGGCCGGTAGGACGGCAAATCATCCGGCGCCGCCGGCAACAACAACGGCGCCTTCGTCCCGGCTGACGAGGACGGCGCGAAAGGAACGCGTTCGGCGGTTTCCGCCTGGATCAGTGGTGGAACCGAAGCGGGCGGCATCGGACGATAGAGCGTTCCCCCGACCGATGGCGTTGACGGCAACAGCGTCGTTTGGGCTGCAACGGCTCCAGCCATCCAGCAGACCGCGGCCACCCCGGCTCCCCAACATTTCATCTGCATTGCATTCCGCTCCGTGGGACGGCACTCCTTGCTCATCCTCCAATGTCGGCCAGAGCACCACCGTGGCTGTAATCTTTCCCCAATCGGCAAATTCGTCGGCCACAGGGAGACATCAGCCAGATGCCACAAACCCCGCAGTCCACCAGTTTTATGACGGATTGATCGAGCGCCACCTTCCATGGGCTCGCGCCCATGGCTAACATCTCTCGCCCCTTGCGGGGCTTGTGCGCGTGACGCGCCGAGTTGGTGCGGGCGCGCGACGTTCCATGGGCCCGCGCCCATGGCTAACATCTGTCGCCCCTTGCGGGGCTTGTGCGCGTGACGCGCCGAGTTGGTGCGGGTTCGCGACACCTTCCATGGGCTCGCGCCCATGGCTAACATCTGTCGCCCCT
>JAGQPF010000082.1 GCA_020426845.1 Planctomycetales bacterium | reverse complement strand
TTCGCGAGTTCTCCAACCCCAAAACGAAGGCTTGGTAGGGCGGCCCTTCCGGGCCGCCAGCAGCGGTTAGCCCGTTGGCTGTGGTTGGTGCCATGCGCTTCAGGCGGCCCGGAAGGGCCGCCCTACGCTAGTGCTTCGTCAACACGAAAACGTTGGGTTGGCCGCCGCCCCAGCCTAATCGCTATCCGACTTCGCCGCCCCCGAGTCGCCTGGGCCATCCAAGCTACCGGCAGCTTCCGGCTTGGCATCCAGCGCCTTGGCCCAGATCGTCAGCATTGCCCGAGGCGTTCTCAAGTCGATCGAGTCGACCTGCACCCGCTCGACGGCAATGCCCGTGCGCTGCTCCAGATCCGCGATCAGCGCCTGCTCGCTGGCGGGTCCGATCCACTCGAGTCGGTCGTACTCCACGGTAAACTTGCGTTGCTTCTTCGCGGCCTTCGGCTTGGCCGCCGGGACGGTGGCCGTTTCCGGAGGCGCCTCCACGCTTCGGGTCATGCATTCCTTCAGCATCGTCACGGCGAAAATCACGCAATTGATCGCCAGGATTTCCGCATAACTTGTCTTGCGATTGGAAAGCGCGTTAATCACGGCGATGCCAAGCAAAATGAACAAGTACGTCATCTCCTTGGTGCGGATCGCATCGGTACGGTACCTCAGAACTCCGAAGATGGCGAACAAGCCCAAGGCCATGCCCAGCTCGAGCTCGAGTTTCTTCAACGAGAAACAGATGAAGAACGCCGTGACATTCATCATCACCGCCGTGAAGGCGAACTCGCGGTTTGACTTGCCCGGCAAAATGGCGAACCGAACAATCAGGACCATGAAGAAGACATTCAGCAAGAATCGCACGGCGAGCTTGTAAATGTCGTCATCAAATAGCGGAACTTCGAGAAACTCCATGGGGACGACGCCTTCACTGGGCTGCTACGGGACGAGAATGGAGAGAAATGGGGCGATCGGCCGCCGCGTCAGGTACATGTTCCCCCTTCGACAGCCAAAAGCCGAGCAGAATCGAGGAGATTCTACTCGATTCCACGTCGGCAGGATGTTTGCGTACCGCGACCGATCGCCAGCGGACCCTCGCCGACGTGCCCCCGTAACACGGATGTAACAGCGTCGCCGGTGGTCTGTGCGTCGAACGTGGCGACTCCCGTTATGAAATAGGTAAGGACGGCAGCCAATCACAAGCCTATAACAGAGTGCCAGTTGTCCAGTTGAGTAGACTGGACCACTGCCCGGTTGATGGTTGCAAGCCGTCAAGGAAGACTGGAAAAAGGAAGACAGGAAACGCCCCCGGACGAACGCATGGCTATTTTCTATAAACGGACTGGAGCTCGTGTTGCTCACCCCATTCGGCCTCTGCATCTTGGGCGCCGTATCCAACTGGCGGGGGCCCTGATGCTCTGGGCCGCGTCCTTGGCAGCTCAGACGCCGGCCCGCATCACCGACAAGGATGTGTCAGCATCGCTTCGCGATCTGTCGGCCCGAGTCGAGCGGGCGGAACTCGATGTCAACGATGCCGTGCGTCAAATCGAAGCGATGATTCCACGCTGCTACCTTTCCGGCGCCGTGAGTTGCCGGGCCGCAGCCGCCAAGCTCGACCTTTCCCGTTTCCCGATGCACTTTGATGCGGTGATGCATACGGCCCGCGACTCGCGCGCCGGCACACTCTACGCCACGCAAATCGCTCGCGCCCAGCCGCAAGCCGCAGCGCCGCGATTGATAACCATGCTGGAGGCGGGGGACAACGATGTGTACCTCGCGTTGCCGGCCCTGGCCGCGATTCATCCAACGGCGTTGCCGTTGCTGCAGGACTACTATCAGCGGGGAGGAATTCAGGCCAAATTGCACACGCTCCAGGTCGTGCAGGAGGCCTGCCATCATGACGACCGCCGCGAGAGCAAGGCCTGGACGGTTGCCCAGCAACTCATGCAATCTGCAGTGGAGGACGAGGACGCTCGAGTGCGGATGGAGGGCGCCGTGGCCTTGGTGCTGGACGGCGCGAAGGCCGATGTGTGGCACATATTGGCTGCCAGCTTTCCGCAGCTGGACTTAGAGCGTCAACGTCGCACGCTCCGGCTTGCCGGTCGATACGCCGGCGCTGCAGATGTGACTTCCGTCATCCGCCGCGGACTAGCGAGCCCCAGGGATGAAACCCGCCTGCACGCCGCACTGGTGGCGTCAGCCGACGGCCTCCAGAAAAAGCGACTCGGCGTTGGCGAGTTTCTCCCGACATTGCTGGAGTTCCTTTCCAAGGGCCAGGAAGTGGAGGACATCTGCGCCTACCTGGTGCGTCATCCCCATCCGAATGCCCAAGCGTCTCTGCAGGCAGCGTCACAACTCGCCGCGGCAGAGCCGCAGCCCGCGCGCGCCCCAGTTAGCGAGGAAACAGCGTTGCTGGCGATGGCGACGATTCGCATCGAACCAAGTCGCTTGAAAGAGCTGTTGCCCGTCGTCGTCGAATACATCGGGGAAGACTCGCGTTATGTGAGCCACCGCAAGCTATTGGTCGACCATCTGGCCGTGCTGGGGCCGCGTGCCGGCGACGCAGCTCCCGTGCTGCGATTGCTGCTCCAACGCGAAAAACTCTACTGCCGCGCTTCGGTCGCAGTAGCGTTATTGAACATCAATCCCGGCGAGCAACTCGCCGTCGACGCGCTCCGATCGTTGTTGCTTGACGGGAAGGAACATGTAACCGGTGAGCTCGTTCAGATCCCCGCATCCGTCGCGAACTTGGCCGACGCGATCCGAGAAGCGCTGGAACATAATGAACAACTCGACGTTCTAACCTTCGCCGCGGAGTTGGCGGTTGCCGGGAAACGAAACCAAGCGGAGTTGCTGGCGATCGTTTCACGTCGGGCCAATCAAGTTCAAAAGGATGGCAATAGCGCACTCGCCAAAGCGCTGCAAGGCGTCGCCGATCAACTGCGTTCAGAACGAAAGCAAGAAATTCGAGTGGCCATGATCGGCGACTCGACCATGGCCTCGTACGCCCGCCCTCCCAAGGACCGCCCCGACCTGACTGGCTGGGGCCAGGTGTTTGGCGAGTACTTTTCCGAACGAGTGAAGGTCCTGAATCACGCGGCCTCGGGGCGCAGCTCCAAGAGTTTTCTAAGCGAGGGCCGCTGGCAACCAGTTCTGGACGCCAAGCCGCAGTTCATATTCATACAATTCGGGCACAACGACCAGCCCGGCAAGGGAGATCGGTCCACCAAGGCCGATGGGGACTTTCAGGACAACCTGAGCCTATACGTCAAGCAGGCTCGCGCGATCGGCGCCACGCCGATTCTAGTCACTCCCGTGGCGCGACGCAGTTTCGCGGATGGCAAGGCAGTGACCACATTGACGCCCTATGCCGATGCGGTCAAACAGGTCGCCAAAGCGACGAACACGCCACTGGTCGACCTGCATGCGTTCAGCCTCGCTCACTTTGATGCCCTCGGCGATGAAGGCAGCGCCGACTATAGTCCCTCGGCCGCCGACCGCACTCATTTCTCGCGCAAGGGCGCGCTGGCGATCGCCAAACTCGTCGCCGACGCGCTGCCAACGGCCGTCCCCAAACTCGCCGAGCAACTAAAGCCACCGACGAACCGTTGAAAAGGCTCGCCACAGATTAAACACGGATTGAACACAGATCAGGAACGATCAGGAATGATCAGGAATGAATGATCAGGAACGAATGAACAGGAACGAATGAACAGGAAGGAAACCTGCAAATTATCTGTTTAAAAATGCGTTCCGAAGACCGACCACTCTTGGTCTGTCAAGACGCGGAGCTACCATCCGTGTTCGATCGGTGTTTCATCCGTGGCCGTTCTTGGCCACTTCGATCACGGCCGAGGGATTTCGTTTAGCGTGTAATAGGCATTGCGGTGGACCAGTGGCGCAGATTCTTCGGAGCGCAGGTGTTCGAAGTCGAACTCGTGCACGTGTCCCTGAATCAATCCTTCGACCTGGAGCCGCACCTGGAGAGCGTCGTGGCTGACCACCGCTTTGAGCACCCTTGGCGTCGTATGGTCGACCTCGGGGCTGCCGTAGCCTTGCTGGTAGATGTGTGTGTAGGTCGTTAGCGCGTAGGTCTCGGGAAGAGCCGCCACGGCTCGATCGACCGGTTTGGTGAAGGTGACCAGGAAGCCGTCCGGGCGGGCGTTGATTTCCTTCACCTCGAACGGCACTTTGCCCGTCCAGTCGAGCCGCTGTAGTGCGTAAGGTCGCGGGCCGCGAACGGGCCAGCCGCGATTGGTGCCGCCGACCATCAGATCACCGCGAGGCGTGAACTCGCAGGCAAGCAGCCCGGTGGCAAGTCCCTCACGAAACGGATAGCAGGCGCCTTGCCAGACGCCGTTGACCTTCTCCGTCGTCGCTCGCATCACGACGCTGAGACTGAAGTCGCCGATGAAGATTTGGTTTTGGAACGGCCCGAACTTGCCGCCGGTGCGATCGACGACGAAGCCCGAGATCGAGCGGCCCATCTTGCGGTAGGGAAACACCACTGCATACGGAACCAGCTCCTTGACCCGTCGTCGCTCAATTTCCATCCGCGATGGAGTGTTGGGGACAACCGGGGCAGGCCCAAGCTGTTCGGCCAACGGGTACCAATTGAAGCTGACGGGGTGGCCCATGAATCCGCCCGGTTCCAGTGCCTTCAGCGAACACGAGCCGTTCCAGGGCCCTTGGCTCTCGGCATAAAACATCACGCCATGCTCGTTGGGGCCGATGCCGCAGGGGCTGCGAATGCCGCTGCAAACCGGAATCAGCTTCCCGTCCTTGGTAACTTTGACGCACCAGCCGCGAAACGGCACCTTGGACCGATACGACTCGGAAAGGCACAATGCGACCCAGATATTGCCCTCGGCGTCCATCTTCGAGCCGAAGGCGAACTCGTGGTAGTTGCGAAACCCCCAGGCGTCGCTGAGCGTCTTGAATTCGTCGGCGCGGCCGTCTCCATCGGTGTCGGTGACCCGCGTCACTTCGGTCTGCTGAGTGATATAGAACGAGCCGTCCCGATACGACAGGCCCATCACTTCGTCCAACCCCGCCGCATATCGGCGATACTTTGGCTGCGGATTCTCGTCGAACGCGCCGTCGACAAAGAAGATCTCGCCGCGGCGAGTCCCGATGGCCAGCCGCTCGTCGGGCAACACCTCAAAGCTGCCGGCCTCCAGCGCAAGCTCCTCGGGGAATGGCACCTCGACAATCCGATAGTACTTGGACTCCTCGTCCGCCGTGCCCCAATAGTCGCCCAACGTCTCTGCGCGCAGCGTTCCGCTCGTCAACACAACCAGGGCGGCAAACCAAAAAGTTCTCATTTTCGCTCCTCGCTTTGCCAACGGTATTCAATGGTGACTTCAGCGGCGTCGGAAACCTGCAGCGGAATTCGCAGCTGCTGCTCATCGTCGTTGCCAGAGACCATCTCAATCTTGTGATCTCCAACGATGCGGACTCGCATCTGGCGGTCGATATCGAATTCTCCCGGCCCGATCCGTGTGATGAGCTTTCCGGTCGCAGGGCGAAAGGCAAGGGGCTCGACTTTGCCTTGTGCGCGCAGCGACAACGTGCGGCGGAGGAACGGGCGCGGGTTGTCGGGATTGGTTGTTTGCTCGACGGCATCCATGAAGTAGTCCTCGACTTCAAGGTTGCCAACACGGTATTTGAACCGAGGACGCATCTTCTCATCCAGGCTGTATCCTCCGAACTGATGGCGCGGAGGACGTCCGTCATCGACTTGCCACGGAGACTGCAGATCGTCCACATCGGGCCCCGGAGAGAAACGCACAAGACTTTCGCCGAGCGGTCGAACGGCGCCATGCCCTTGGCTTCTCCAAACGCCGCCCGGATCGGCGAACTTGCCCTTCCACACCATCGCGAGCCGCATCTGTTCTGCGTCGTAGGCGATATTCACTTGGAGCGGATAGCCGACGCCAATGCCTCGCTTGCCGATTCCCGGATAGCTGCGTCGCAGCATCACCGCCTCGTCGGTGGCGAGCAGTTCGATCGGCTCGACGATCAGCCCTCGCGGCGCCCGAGCTTGCCTGCCCTCCAGCAAATACTGCCATAGCGCCTCGATCTGCAGTTTGGCGTCACCTTCGAGCAAGTCTCGCCGCATCGCTCGTCCGCCCGGCCAAAACGACGGCATGATCGTGTTGGGGCTCAGCTGCTGAGGCTCCAGCATGTAGTGGTAGAACCAGTTCTTCTGCAGGCGCTCGGCCATTTCCGTCAGGTCAACGGCCGACATGTTCGCGGCTTTCTTCATCTGGAAGGTATGGCAGACAATGCAGTTCAACCCACTGGTGCCCGCCAGATCCGCCCCCGCCTGCCGCAGTTCCTTTTCATCCGCATCAGAAGCGAATGTCGATGGCTCCAGCGTGTCGGCCGCCGCGAATAGCTCCACGAGACCACCGACATTCTCGGCGCCGTACTGAGGCATCCGAGTCAACACATAAGGGCGAATTGCCTTGCCGCTCACTAGCACGCGGCGAGTCCAATCCTTGTTCAACTTGGCGCCGACCCCCGAGAGCGTTGGGGGAATGCGACCTTGTGGGCCGAGATTCGGGTTCGTCGTCTGAAAGTGTGAGTCCCGCTCGGCAGTGACGCCACCCAGGTCATCGCGCCGATGACAATTCAAACAGCGAAACGTCGACAACGTCAGAGCGACCTGGTCGCCCGGCTCCAACATCGAAGGCGGACGCTTCAAGGCGGCTCGAATCGCGCTGCGTTGCTCGGGGGACAACGAGTAGTCGGGCCACGCGCCCGGTGACTCCGACAGACAGCCCTGATCGGGGCGCACACGAGACAAAGGAAGTTGCTCGGCAGAGACTGGCCGGGCCTCCATGGCAGGCGACCCTTGAGAGGCCCGGTCAACTGGCCGTCCGCCAACGGGATGACATTGGACGCACCCGAGTTTTTCGAACTGCCGCCTTCCCTTGGCAGCCAACTTGGGGTTGCGAACAAATGGCGCGCCCTCGTCGACATTGCCCGACTCCGCGGAGCTCGATAGCAGATAGTTGGCCAGATCGATCGCCTCCCAGTGCGTCAGCTTCATGCCGGGCATCCGCCCCGACGGTCGCGTCTCCAGTGGATCCTTGAGGAAGGCGATTAACGATTCGAGGTTGTACTTGCGATTCACCGGGCCCAACGGCACCGAAGTTGTCGACAGCAGCTCTGTCCCCGATGCGTCACGCGGCGAGTGACACGCGACGCAGCCCACGGTGTGGAAGGTTTCTCGCCCCCGCGCGGCGGCAGTTGCATCCAATGCCTGTCGAGCAAACTCCCGAGTGGATAGCGACGCTAGAAATTGAGTGACCTCTTCGGCTGCAGCGGCGCGATCAGCGGGCGGTAAGCCGTGCATGACGTCGGGCATCGTGGCGCCCGGTTTAATGTGCGCGGGGGCGGCGATGAACGCCTTGACATGTGCTGGATCCATTCCGCTCGCCGATCGCCCCAGCAATGGAGCGCGGCGGAGAGGCAAGGCGCCTTGGGTGACGTCATCGCGATGGCAAGCCGAGCAGTTCAGCTCGTTGAGCAGCGACATTCCCTGCAACTCCTCGCGAATCACCTGCCCGCCCGGAGATGGCAGATTGTGCCGTGGCTGGCCGGCCGAATCTGCCAGTTCCATCACGTATCGCACCAGGTCGAGAAACTGGCTCCGATCTCGCAGTTGATCCACGAGGTTGTCGGGCATGGCGGACTTCGTGCTGGCAACCATCCGCTGGACTTCTCCGGCGGGCACGGTCACTGCGCGCATGTCGCCCACGCTGAGCCGAATCGTGATTCGTTCGGGCGTCTGTTCGAGAATCCTGCCGACGAGGACCTCGCCATCGGTTGTCGCCACGTTATGAGCTTCAAAGCCCTTGCGAATCAACTTGGAGGGATCCAACAGCGCCTCAACGAGCCGCACGTCCGTCACATCGTCGCCCAGCCGCGTCAGATCGGGTCCCGGCAAGTTCGTGGCGCCCACACGATGGCATTGAGCACACGCCAGCTCTTGGCGCGTAAACTCAATCGCGCCGCGAACCGCGTCGCCTTGCTTGCGCGCCGCCTCGGCCAACCCCTTCGCCGATTCGTTCAGCAAACGCTCTCTAAGCGTCTGGCCGTCAGCCAACGCGGGAAGGACGGCCGGCAATACCAGCAACAACACGCTGGCTCGAAGAACTTGAAAGCGCAACATCGGCGGGCACATCGAAGGAACAGGAGGAAGCGAGGCTCCCCATTCTAGTCCTACTTCGATGTTGAAACTACGACTCAGACGGCACACCGAACTCTCGTTAGACCCCGGCTGAGCTGCCTCGCCACCCCCGAGTCGAGCTCAGCGGAAAACCGTTGCGTCTCCGGCCTGCCATGCGACAATGCTAGCTCATACACATCCCCCGATCTGATGCTAACGAGTCGTCATGCTTCAACGCATTCGTTTTTCAACTCGAGCGTTGTTGTGCGCCGTCACCCTCTTGTGCACCTATCTCGGGCTATGGACGCTGACAGCAACGCTTGGTGCGAGCGTTGTCAGGCAAACCGTCGTCGAAAGGATGGACGGCGACGGCACGCGGCTGAGCTATGATCCGCTCCGCTCGTCGCAGTCGTCCCCCAATACACCTTGGCATTTCGTGGGGACGGGATCCTCGCCTTGTCCATTCATCGTGTGCATTGACTGGGCGCGAATGGACGCACCGATGCTTGGCACCGGTGGTCGATCCTATTTCTTTTGGTTCTTCGGCATCGAGTTGCACTTGCCGATCATGGACGGAATCCATTGGATGTCGTAGTGGATGGCCGAAACCAATTAGTCGGCTTTTCGGAAGTGAAAACTTCGCGCCGCGTGACTACGTGCCACCCTGAGGCACGAAGCCAACTCGCTGACCATGACTACAAAGCACAGATCAGCGGCCCTCGACGTGGAGCAGATGCGTGTGACGTTTCAGCGTCCGCAGGACCACGTAGCCGGTCAAGGCGATGCCCAACATCAGCATCCAGACCAGCTCCAGCTTGAACTCGTGTTCAATCACCAGATGCTCCGCCACTTCAATGGCGGTGTGACACAAGACGATGAGCGTTGCGGCGGTGTACTCGCGCCGCAGGGCGTTTCGAAGAGAAAACGGCAGCGCCGGCCTCGTCCAATTCCTTAACCTCGGCACGAACGCCGGCGTCCGCGCCACCCAGGCGTCGAACGCATCGCCGAACTTCTCCTTCAGGTAGGACTCCTCGGCCGCCATGATGCGTTCGTAGTAGAGCCAGAACGCGAGCCCATACAGCGCAGCCAACCACGCCTCGGCGGGGACAAGGGCGACTCCGAGCCCGATGATGAAGTTGCCGAGATAAAGCGGGTGCCGCACGACGGAATAAACACCTGTCGTATTCAATTCCTCGGCGACCTGGCACCTCGTGTTTCTCCCCGAAGTACGCGCGGGCGTGTGCCCCACCGTGATGACTCGGACCAATAAACCCAAGACGGAAACCCCGAGGGCAACAAACTCCCACACCTCATGCAGGACATAGCTGCCCCAAGGCCAGTGCATGGTGGCAACCCCGATGGCGAGTGGGACCAGGAATACGAGCGGCAGCAGGCCGCGCCAACGAAACAGCCAATTTCCTTGACGCACCAATTCACGCTGAATGCCCATGCTTCCTCCTTGAGTGTCCGGGGGGTGCGGAACAATATCGCATTGCCCGAAAAATGCAAAGAGAGGTTTTTGCGGCAATCGACGCGCCGATGTGCACTTTCGCTGAGGTGTTGCAACGCATTCCAAAGTTTCCCGATCGGCAATCGGGTTGATAAAACCAGCAGAAAAACTGCCTTCGATTGCGCCAGGGAAGGTTTTGAATTGCCCTCTAGAACAACTCGGCCAGCGGCTTGCCGTTCTCCTGGACAATCGGATGTGGGCGGCCGCGTTGGTCAAGATAGGCGGCGTCGAGCGGCACACCGAGGTGCCGATAAATCGTGGCGGCCAAGTCGCCCGGGGTGACTGGACGCTGCGCGATGGCGCCGCCGTCTCGCTCGCTGGCGCCGATCACCTGGCCGTGCCGCAGGCCGCCGCCGGCCAGGCACATCGACATCACGACGGGCCAGTGGTTGCGGCCGTCCTCGCTGTCCTGGGTGCCCATGTTGGGAGTGCGGCCGAACTCACCCATCCCGATCACTAGTGTTTCGTCAATCAGGCCACGCTCAGTGAGGTCGCTGACCAACGTGGTCAACAGGTGATCGAACAATGGCAGCAACGGCTTGAGGCCCTTCGAGATGCCGCCGTAAACGCCGCCGGGAATTCCGTGGTTGTCCCACGTGCCCGAAGCCGTGTGATAGCTGAGGTCCAGTGTCACAAACCGGACACCGGCCTCGACCAGCCGCCGCGCTAACAAGGCCTGCTGGCACCAAAGGTGGTCGCCATATCGCTCCCGCTGCTCCGCCGGCTCGCGCGAGATGTCGAAGGCCAGCTGAGCCTTCTTTCCGGCCACCATTTCGAACGCTTGCTGCTGGTAGGTGTCCAGCGCATCCATCGAGCCGTTGAGGTCCAGCGCGCGGTGCAACTGGCCAAAATCGCGCATCAACTGGCGGCGATCGTCCAGTCGCTCCAT
>JAGQPF010000700.1 GCA_020426845.1 Planctomycetales bacterium | reverse complement strand
CGCTCGATCTTCCCCTTGGCGGCGGCGGCGCGGACGGCCGTGTGACGGAGAAGGCAGCCGACTCGGGCGCAGATCAATATGATTTCTTGGCAGCAGTAGACCGAGCCGTTGTCGACCAGCAGCTGCTCGGGCACACCTCGCTTGTAGAACGCGGCGCGAATCGCCCGCACCATCGAGTCGGCGTTCTCGTCGAAGAAGAACTCGCCGTGGCACAAGACGCGACTGGCGTCGTCGATGAAGCCGATCAGCTTGGCCTGCCGCCCTTGGACATGCGGGCCGAACATGGTGTCGGCCTGCCAAAGTTGGTTGGCGTACTGCATGCTAAAGGCGAGCCGCCGCTTGTTGCTTTCGTTGTCGTCGGCCTTCAGCAGGTCGTACTCGCGGATCAGTCGCGAGAACGTGTTGCGGGCGATTTGGTCGGCGCGCAGCAGTCCCTTTTCGATGCAGAACCGGTACAGGGCCGTCTTGTTGGGAGCCTTGCCGTGAAAGTGCGGCAGCGCGGCGTTGATCGCCTCCATCACCTCCTCGGGAGTGACTTTGCGCGTCGCGCCCTTGTCGGATCGCGGCCCGCCGGTCATGCCGGTGATGCCGGAGTTCTTGTACCGATAGTGCCACGTCTGAATGGTCCGCCACGTGAAGCGATGGGGCTGGCCTTCTTCGTCGAGGAAGGTCATTTGGGCGACATTCCGGATTCTTTCGTCGCGGGTTCTGCCTTCCGCCACGTCAATCGCGCCGAGCACTTTCATCTTCACGTAGATCGAGGGTTTCCTCACCGGTCTCTCCTGTTTGAACTGCCTGATTGTTCCGTCGAAACTCGCGCTGTCGCCAGGCGAATCGATGAGAGGGTGAGTCTAGGTGCGTCCGCTTCGACCCGTCCATCGTCGTGTTGTGTTGTTGACCGCCGACGCTCGGACGAGCGGGCGGATGTGCGATAGGATCGCGGCCAAGCCAACGTCACACCGAGCATCCCGAGGCCATCCCGAGGCTGTGGTCGGTGACGGTGGCGCGGATGGCGGCGACCTCACGGACGGGCGGTTAGCAGCGATGTCACGACGAGCAACGGCGAAAGAGAGAGCGCCCAGCTCGCACCGGAGCGGCAATGGACCTACATGAAGCGGGCTTGCAGCCTGACTTGGAAGGCGACCGGCGGGCAGAAGTGGTCGCCGAATGCCGCCTTGAGATGAGCGAGCGTATGCTCCGCCGCTTGCTGGGAAGCGAGCTTCGGCGGCTCGCAGAGCCCGGCCAGCGCCGTGCGAATGGCGCTTTGGGCCTCTCGAAAACGTTTCCAGATCCGGTAGGGCGCGGACTCGCTCAGGCCGCTGTTGAGTTCGCGGAAGGCCTGCCGTTTGTTGCCGGTGGCAACGCTGTTGACGAGAAACGTCCACAAACTTTCGGCGGTCAGGAACAGCCGTGCGACCTTGTCGGCCCACCAGACGCTGAAAGTTCGGCCGCAGCCGCCGGCTCGATTTCGGTTGCTGCAAAAGACCCGCTGCGCTCGCACGGTCTTCCGCCGCGGATGTTGATCGTCATAGCCGCGGAGAAATCCGTGTCGAATCAGCCGGCCGACTTGTTTGCAGTGCGGACAAGGCGTCAGCTTCAACTGCGACAGCACCTGCTCGAATTCCGCTTGAGTCTCGCAAACTCGCATGCGCCCGCCCGCATTCAAATCCCCGGCTACGGCGGCGATTCTAGAAAGAGCAACGCTTCGGGCGATCGGAAAAATCGGGGGCGGGGTACGATGTCTCCGACAAGCGAAGCGAGCTTGCGGGCTGAGGCGGGTTTGCGGGCCGCCAACCGGCCAGATTGCCGCAGTAATAAAAACGTGGAGCTACGACGACAATTCGGTCACAATCAACACCAAAGCGCGATCAGACCGCGGCCTGTAACAAGTAGGCCTCGGGCGGCCACAGCGAGACAGAACCTCTTGATGGCGGTCGGCGTGATCCCCAAGGAGCCTGAGAGGCTTTACACCGAAACTATCTCGATGCGGCCCGATGACTTGAAGCCCGATAGCAAAGAGCCAAACAAGTCCCGCGATGAGGCAATCGGCAAACTCATCAAAGCAATGCAGGGCTCTCAGCAAGTGTAGTGCCATCGTCCGGCGAGTGCCATGGTCGGGAATCACACGGGAAGATGAGTGCTTCGGTTGGCAGTAACAAGTGGGCAAATGGCGACTACCCAGCGAGGGTCGATGTATGGGAGTACGGCCTGTACGTCATCTCCTTCAGGGCTCATTAATGGCTCGCTAAGCATCTCGCTGAGTGAATCTTGCTCGACCGGCGTTCCCTCGATCACCAGGTTAAGAATCTCGCACCAGCAGAAATAGGACGACAGCACCATATAGTCATCTGGAACATCAAGCCTGATGGTCACACGCTCCACTTGGGAGATAGAACTGCCAAAGAGCGACAATGCCGTTTGGACTGTTGGGCCAATCCCAGGGTTGCCGCAAGAGTGCCAGCACCAAACTGGAGGCGATTCGATGGCATGCCCCAGTTTTTCGGCGAGCTTATCGCTCATCAGCCTGTACGCTACCTCCCAATTCGCAGGGACAAACTCCCATGATGGGACGAACCGGCTTGACTTGAGGGCGTCCGCTACGTCTGCACCTTGAAAGGTCCACAATGTCGTCATAGGGCTACTCTTTGTCAGGATGTCCGTATGCAATTCGCATGGGCACACTGACAGCTATATTGTTCGTCTTTCACTGTGCAGCCCGCCGCCTCGCAAGCAGCAAGAGCTGCATCCTCACATTCTTTCTTCGACGGTCCCACAGCCTTGAATACACCACAACCCTCGGGGCAAACGCCTCTAGCATTGGCTGACCCTTTCCACGACTGCTTGTTGCTTGGTGGGTCTTTGATGATTTGAACTTGCGTTTTGGTCTGCGGAATCAATATTGGAATTAAATCAACTGCGACAACGACCACTTGGCCAATTCCAACTCCGCCTCCGCCTCCCGTGACGGCTGGCTTCGGGCAGGTTTTCACCAATCCAACACCGCCGACGGAACCGCCAACGCCAGAGCATCTGGTCTTTGTCACAATTCGTTTTTGGAGTGACGCATTGATTACCGCCCATGTGCGAAAAACGCCATCGGCCCGCCTTACACAGCATGCAAATGGCCGTGCTTCCGGGCAAGCAATGATTTCTTTCCATTCTGCGGCATTCGCTCGCTGCTTTGAAAAGACGCAAACGGCCTCGATGTATGTTTTTTGACTGACGATGTCGCACTGCCCTCCAATTGGCTTGAAAATAGCCAGACCACTTGGATCGTCATTGCCAAGGGGATCGTTCTCAACGTAGACAAACTTAGAGAGGCCGTCCTCATGTTCAACGGGATCAGTTGAGAGCCACCGTCCCAGCACTGGCGAAAGCGTTCTCGCTCGCACGTACAAGTCATCAGTTCCTGGGTTGGCGTAGTACCCCATCGCTCCCTTGTAGCCCCAAGGGTTGACCGTCGTGCCCGTCTTTTCGACCACCTCCCCGAACGCCGTATAGGTCATCTCGTCCGTGACCGCACCCGAACTGTCGGTGAGTTGCCGGACGTTCCCTTGGCCGTCGTAATGGTAATAGCTGTTGACGCCGTTTCGGTTCTGCGACAAGACCTTGCCATACAAACCCGGTTGGTGGGTGTACGTGGTGACGTTGCCCTTGTCGTCTGACTCCATCACGACGCTGTCGCTCAGTTCGTCCCAGATGTAGCGGGTGACGGTCATGGTCGGGCTCCCGGGATGAGGGAGATGAGGAAAAAGAGAAGGGCACTTCTCCCGCATCATATCCGATTCCTGATCGGGGCCAAAACAGACTTTTGAGACCGTCCCACTGGCAGATGCTAGCTTTCGGTCGGCAGGGCTTCCCAAACACCCGATAACCCCTGGAATCAAGCGACAACATGGCTACAAGATCAATCATCATCGGGCAAGAGTTGGGCATGTCGGGCAGTGAGGAATTCGCGGGTGACCGAAGAGAACACGAAGCCCTCGCCAGAAGATCGAAGGCGGGATAATTGCCCTATTTGCCGAGCACGGCGGGCGAATCACAAGGCACGAAGATTGGCAACCCGATCAACGAATAGTGCGCGCCGGCGGACGCGGGCGCGCACTATACGTTGATGGCGTTTGTCAGCCCCAGATCCCTAAATTTACGCGGTTTCTGCGTCATAAAACGATGTAGAAAGGAATAAACGCTGTCCGCTTACTGCATCGTCTGCTAAATCCCTGCCAGATTCGCGTCATAAACAATTGAGCGATGACTAGCATTGCGACTATGAATTTGGGGCGACCTGTCCATGCCCGTCGCTCGCTGGGGTGCCGCCGCACTCTCGTTTTCTCAATTTCAATTCCTACACGGGATCGGGTGCTTTGGCACAAGCTCCAACATCCAAAGGCCAAGGGCGAGACAACCAGCCAGGCCCTAGTCGCCTACGGATTGCCGCGAGATCGCTCTTGATGCGTTGGGAACTGACGCCGAATACGCTAGAGAACGCATTCGCGAGGTCCCCGATCTTCCGGTGGATCGCATCAGCGTGACGTTCGCGAAGCAATCGCCAATAGTGCTGCAACTCAAACATCCGTGCGAATGGGTCCATCTGGTTGCGTGCCGTGTTGCCAGCTCGAACAATTTCGAGCCACTCCTGTAAGTGTTGTGGGCGGTCACCACGATGCAAAGCATCATCCAACCGGCTCCGGAGTTGGTCGCGGCTTGGCATTGGCATTACGTCCGGCAGATAAAACACACCGCCCGTGTTCATCAAGTGCTGAATGTCATTTGCCAACAAGCCCCCAGCGAACAACGGTTTGCAGGGCACCGGGAGATATGGTGCCACCACGCTCTGCAATCGCCACCGGACAAGGAACGCATCATACTCATCCCTGAGGTTCTGCCGAGCTGCAGCGTCCAATTCGCTTCTGGGACTTTGATTGCGCCCGTTTGAATACAACTTGTCGTGCTCATCCAGGAATTGCTTGTTGGTCATCAGCCAGCCGCAATAGCCGCGAGAGTATCGGCCCAACTCTTCAACATCTCGATCGGCATACAACTTAAGCGCACGCTCGACTTGCGCTGGCTGAAGGCCAGCGCTCTTGGCAAGGTCTATGGAGAACGGTGGAATAATCTTTGGCCGCAACTCTGCGTACCGAATGCAATGGCCGTCGTAAAAGCCAACTTGCGACGTATGGTCGCCACAGGCCGTCGACAGTTTGCGTTCCAACACCAACAATTCCCGATCGAAGCGGTCTTCACCGACGACTTCGACTACCCGTTCCAAAACAAAACTTGGGAGGGTGAAGAAGTGCCGGCTGCAAAGTAGTTGATGTTCCCGGTGTTCCGGAGGAATGGCACTCTTTTCGGCCGAAAAGAGCGATGCCGATTCAGTTGGCATGGTCTCCAATCCGTTCATGGGGTTAGTTTTGCTTGTCGATGTGATCTCCTCCCCGCGTCGACTGCCTTGAGGCAGTCTATAGGCCGCTACCCTGCGCCCCAAACGCAACGTTACGCGTCGACGCCAGCAAGATCAAGCGTGGCCTGAACTTGCGCAAATGGTTTGCTGCGTTTCCATGCGCGCAGCACTAATCCCTAGAGAAGCCGATGGCACAAAATGCCGTTGTCCCGGCCTCAGGAGGTTCTGCGGTTCAACGCGGGAAGATTAGCGACCAAGACGTGCAACCGACATGCTTCCTGAACCGCCCTCGTTTCTATCACCACAGGACTTTGCGAGGGTAAGCGGACTCTCGGTTTCCACTGTACACCGCTACCTTGCCGGCGGTCATCTCCCCAAGTTCCAGCCAGGCGGCAAGCGCTGCCGAATCCTGATCCCCTTAACGGCGCTGGAACAGTTTCAAAACGCGACGTCCATACAGCGAGAGCAACAACCGGCTCCGAGTGACGACGCAGCGCCCCAGCCAGATAACCGCAGCCTTTCCAAGGGCCCCAAGCCCAAGTGGACAAAACGCTGCTGAGGACAAGGAGAAAGACATGCCACGCCCTCGCAAGAACAAAGTCGTGCAATGCGCGCATTTTGCCTGGCGGCTGACCAACCGACACGGCGTGTGGTACGCCGACGGCCGCTCGAACACGCCCAACGCCGGACGTCATTCGCTGGGAACCAATGACGAGTCGGAAGCATTGAAGCTACTCCCAGAGTTGGACCGCGTCAGGGCGGAGGACTTAGGGCTCGTTTCGCGGTCTGAGGTCCGCTCTTCGCCGGCCGAACCGTTGCTGTTGGAGGAGGGGCGCGAATTGCACGAGGATTACGCCGCCAGACCGCGAGTCGCTGGCGGTGTCCGAGCGTCAACCCGCAAACGCTATCGCTCGATCCTAGACAAGTTCATCCCCTTCGCCGCGGAGCAGGGCGTTACCGTCTGGAACGGCGTCACCGCTCAACTACTGACAAGGTACGCGGCCCACCTTGAGAGCAAGGGGTACGCCCATAAGACACTAGTCAACGAATTGACGACGCTGAAACAGGTCGTCCGATGGCTCATCGGGGCTGGACACCTGCCGGGCATGAAGCCAATTGCCCTGCCGTTGAAGAAGGCGGAGAGTCAGCCCGCATACTGCTACCGCTGTAACGAGGTGCAAGCGATGGTTCAACGCTGCCGGACTGTCGCGTCGCTGAACTGGATGGGCGACGTCGTCATCTCGCTCGCTTGCACTGGCCTGCGCATCGCAGAGCTGTGCTCGCTCCGCTGGTCCGATATCGACTTGTCCAATGGACACCTGCGGCTCACGGACGAGACGGGACATGCTAACAACGGCCAAACCCGGCGCGAGGTGAAGAGTGGCAAGAGCCGGTCATTCCCCATCCACTCCGACCTGCTCACGGTGCTGCAGAAACTGACGCGTCGGGACCGGTACATCTTTCATGGCCCTCGCGGCGGGCGCCTCAAGCCAGACACCATACGTCGCATCCTTGTGCGAGAGGTCATCGAGCCGCTGGCCAAGCAGTTCCCCACGGCCGATGGCGAGCGAGGATTCATCCATGGCCGCCTGCACAGCTTCCGGCACTACTTCTGCTCGACGTGTGCAAACAACGGCGTGCCGGAGCGGATCGTGATGGACTGGCTGGGCCACGCCGACAGCGAAATGATCCGACGCTACTACCATCTCCACGATGAGGAGTCGCGGCGACGGATGGACAGTCTGGACTTCCTTGGAACAGCAGGCGGGCGTTCCGTCAGTGAGGCCGAGGACAAGTATCTGAAGGAGGACATCGAGCCGCATCCCAAGAGCGATGGCGGCGATGACACCACGACCGAGCAATGATTGACACAGTTTTGACCCAGTTAACTGTGTCAATCAAAAAACGCCGCCGCAAACTGTTGCTAACACAACACTTGCGGCGGCGTGGCTCAGAGAAGCGGAGGGCACGGGACTCGAACCCGCAACCCGCAAGCGGGCGCCTGATTTCGAATCAGGTTGCTAGCCAATTCGCATACCCTCCGGGTGGGGTGACCCATCTCATCGCGATATTCTAACCGGCAGCCATTCGTGACGGCAAGGTGGGCTCACGCGGTTTGCCGAAGGGCCAAAGTTTGAGCAGTCCCTTGTGAGGCCCGGTGATCAGTCGGGCGTCCATCGCAGGCGACCCTTGTGCGGCCGCGTGATCAGTCGGGCCTCCATCGCAGGCGACCCTTGTGAGGCCCGGTGAGCGCCAGCCAAAGCGACGTGGGGATCGCGGCCAATCGGTCCCGGCAACGTGCCTGCCGAGATCCGGTTGGCTACAATCGCAGAGGAAAGCGCCGATGTGCCCCTTTCCTTCAATCAGGTCCGTTTCAGCCCCGCGGAACCAGTGCCGTGGTAAATCAACCTTCCCCTCCCTCTCTACGCGACCAGCACCTTGAGCAGCACGAGCGCAACGCTCGGTTGCTCGAGAAAATTGAGCAGCAATTCGGGAAGCTGGAAAGCAAGCTCGAACTGCTGGAGCAAACAATGATCGATCGCGGCTGGATGATCGATCCCGCGCTCGAACAACGCGAGCGACGAGCAGCCGCCAAAGTCGGTCGGGCCTCCATCGCAGTCGACTCTTGTGAGGCCCGGTGGACCGGCCATACCGAGGACACCGTCGACGACGATGCCACCATGGACACGGCCGACGGCTCCATCCCGGAAGTGCGCGTTGAGGGTGATGAGGTGGGCGACGAAGGGGCGCCGCCGCGTCGACGAGGCGGGGGACACACTCGATCGCTACGTTCTCGAAAACCTCGTTGACGGATTCACCCGGCGCAATCCGTTGAAGCCTACAACGTCGCAGCCATTCGCGACCATTGTCGCAAAACGCTCGTCATCACTGATTTGATCGTCATCTTCCTTCGCGGTCTTCCTGGTCTTCGTGGTTCCCCTGTTAAATTTGCCGAACGCACCCAACCTTCCCTGTTGTGCCACTCATGTCCTTCCACTCTCGCCTCGCCCTTCCCGTCGCATTGGCTTTTGCCTTCACTTGTTTCACTCCGCCCCCCGCGAGCGCCGCGGGGCAACCCGCCGCAATCGACGCTGCAGCGAAATCGCTGGAGGGGCTCGGGGGAGTCGTCACGCGCAAGGATGGCAAAGTCGTCGAAGTTTCGTTTCGCGACAGCAAGTCGCTCGGACCCGAGCAATGGCGGCAACTGGGGCAGCTGTCGGACCTAGCGAAATTGACGGTCTACGGCGGCGCGAAAGGGCTGAATGACACGACGGTGTCACACTTGACCGGCTTGCGCCATCTCGAGCAACTCTCCACCGATGGCGCTCGACTGTCCGATCGAGGGCTGGAGAAACTCGCCGAGCTGAAGTCGCTCCGCAGTGTCGCCTTCTTCCATTTGTCGTTTCGAATGGAGGGCTTTACGGGAAAGGGCTTTGCCGCGTGGCGACAACTGCCGCACTTGGAGCGGCTGACCGTGGCGGGGATGTCGATGGGCGACGAGGGATTTGCCGCTATCGCTCAGATCGCGTCGCTGCGTGAATTGCGGACGTGGCACACCTATCGAACCGAGGCGAGCAATCAGGAAATTGCCAAATTACCGCTGCGGTCGCTCAAGGTCGGCCAGCGACTGCCTGGAGCCCAACGTCCGCCCTGTCTGAGCAATCAATCGCTGCCGGTGCTGGCGTCGATCGCGACGCTCGAGACGCTCGAACTGGGAGAGGCAAGGCTGGATCTCGCCGGCCTGCGAGCGGTTGCCAAGTTGCCGAAATTGCAACGGTTGAAGATCGATCGCACCGAGATCACCGAGGCGGAGATCGAGCAGCTTCGCACGCTGCTGCCGAATGTGAAGATCGACTTCGAGCCGTTGACCGAAGAACAACGCAGCCAACTGAATCGTTACTTGCCTTGAGAGTTGACGCCGTTGAAAACACCTGTCCCAGCAATCGGCCCAGCATTTTTCCGAACAGTGCAGGCCGCTCCGATTTCTAGTTGGGTCTTTTTCAACGGGCTGTTAGCCACTCGAAATCGGTCATTGTGAAACTGGAGCTCCCGTGTCGAATCGCGTCCCCTTTCACGTTTCCCTCCGACTCCTGGCTGCTGTCGCGGTCGCCCAGCTGATGTTGCTTGGGTTGGGAAGCACCACTCCGGTTGCGATGGCTCAGCTGCCGGCGGTCGCCGCCACCGAGCAAACCTGGTCGGGCACAATGACCGTCCAAGACCAGCGACGGTTCCGATTCGTGGTGAAGTTGAAGCAGCAGGACGATCATTGGCAAGGCACCTTGCTGAGCCCCGACGAGGGTGGCAAGTCGTTCCGGTTGGACGAGGTGCAGTTCGGCGACGGAAACTTGCGATTCGAAATCAAAGTGTCCGGGGCAGTCTACGAGTCCCAGCTTTCCGCTGACGCCGCGGCGACCAAGGGCGTTTGGAAACAACGTGGTCTGGAGTTTCCGCTCGACTTCAAGCGAGTGGATGCGGCGCCGAAACGCAAGCTGGGTTCGGCTTGGCGAGGCACGATCAACACGGTGATCCAGAAGCTGGATGTGGTGTTCTACACCGCGGAGGACGGGCAACTGTTGTTCGACAGCATCACACAAAAGGCGGGCGGCTTTCTAGCGAAAGATGAAAGCACGGACGACGAAGTGGTGTATGTCGTCCCGGCGGTCAAGGGAACCTTTCGCGGGAAACGCTCCGAGGACGGCAAGTCGATCCAGGGCACCTGGAAACAAGGACTGATCGGACTCTCTCTGGAGCTTCGCCGCGTTGAGGATCCGCCCAGCGAGTGGAGTGTCGAGCCGCCGTCACGGCCGCAGACGCCGAAGCTGCCACTTCCCTACCAGGTCGAGGAGGTCACGTTCGCTTCCCAAGCCGAGGGCGTCCAGCTGGCGGGGACATTGACACTGCCCGAGTCGCCGGTGGCGGCGGTCGTGCTCGTCTCGGGCTCAGGCCCGCAGGACCGCGACGAAACGCTGTTGGACCACAAGCCATTCTTGGTGATCGCCGACCATCTCGCACGGCAGGGAATCGCGGTGCTGCGTTATGACGATCGCGGCTTTGGGAAGTCGACCGGCGAATTTGAAGGCGCCACGACGTTTGACTTTGCCAAGGATGCGCGCGGCGCCGTTTCCTGGCTGAGCCAGCACCCGCAGCTCAAGCAGCACCCGATCGGCATCTGCGGGCACAGCGAGGGAGGGCTGGTGGCCCCGCTGGTTGCGACCGCGGACGCGCGAGTGAAATTCATCGTGTTGCTGGCCGGCCCCGGCGTCAACGGCGAGCGAATTCTGCGCAGCCAAACGCCGCTGGTGTTGAAAGCGGCCGGTGCGACCGATGAGGTGGTGGCCCTGCAGACCAAGTTTCAGGACGCGCTAATAGCGATTGTCGCTCGACATCCCCAAGGGACTGCGGCCGAGCTGGAAGCGGCGATGAAGGCTCGGTTAGGCGAGATTTTCTCCGAGGCAGAGATTGAGAAGCACAAGTTCGCATCCAAGGTCAAGCCAGCCGTGGCCCAGCTCGCCTCGCCGTGGTTTCGCGAGTTCCTGAAGCTCGAGCCTCGAGTGGCGTTGGAGCGGGTCGCCTGCCCGGTGCTGGCGTTGAACGGGGAGAAGGACCTGCAAGTCGAGCCCAAGCTGAACCTTCCGGCGATCCGCGAGGCGTTGCAGCGAGGCGGCAACCGCGACCATGAAGTGCTCGAGCTCCCCGGGCTCAATCACCTCTTTCAGCCGTGCAAAACCGGATCGGTTGGCGAGTACGCCCAAATTGAGCTGACAATCGCCCCGCACGTGCTGGAGAAGCTATCGAGTTGGATTCGCCAGCACGTCGCCGAGTAGTCCCGGCCTTGGCTCCGCTAGCCTTAGCCGCCCATCGCCGGCAACATTTCGTTGATCATCGTGATCGCGGCGGGGCCGACGAGCACCACGAAGATGCCGGGGAAGATGAACAGCACCAGCGGGAAGATCAGCTTAACGGCCGTCTTGGCAGCTTTCTCTTCCGCAATCTGTTGTCGTCGCGTCCGCATGGAATCGCTTTGGACGCGCAACGCGGTGGCGATGCTGGAGCCGAACTTGTCGGCCTGAATCAGGATGGACGCCAGTGCGCGTAGGTCATCCACACCCGATCGCAGCCCGAGCTCCTGGAGCACTTGCGTCTTGGTGCGGCCCATCTGCAGTTGGAAGTTGCAGAGACCGAACTCCTCCGCGATGATCGGGTACGAGCGTTTCATCTCTTCCGAAACTTTGCGCAGCGCCTGATCGAGGCCGAGTCCGGCCTCGACGCAGACCACCATCAGATCGAGCGTGTCGGGGAGGCCCAGGAAGATCTGCTCTTTCCGCTTGCTGATTAGCAGCATCAACAGCAGGTCTGGGATGTAGAAGCAGGTGCCGGCGACGGCGAAGAACTTCATCAGTGACTGATTGTTGACACCATATGTCCAGAGCACGGCGCCGCCGCCCATCGAGGCGCCCATCATCAACGCGGCGATCTTGAGGCCGAGAAACACGTTGGAGGCCGATTCATTGCGGAAGCCAGCGTTGGCCAGCTTGGTCTTTAGCTTGCCTTGCTCAAGCTCGGTCTTGGGCTTGAGCGGCTTCGCCAGGGCCTGCGCCTTTTCGACAATCCGGCCCAAGGCCTCCTTCTTGCTTTTGGCCTGGGCCTGCTCCGCCTCTTCGCGACTGCGGCGCAACGACGGATCTCGCATCTCGTCCAGCCGCTCTTCGGCGCGCGACTTGGCGGCGACGAACATCTCAAACACGACCCAAGCGATCGACGCGGCGCCGCCGAAAGCGGCCAGCATGACGATGACGGTGTAGTCCATGATCAACGACTCGGTACGAGGCTGTGGGTGACCGGAGAAACAGCCCGCACGTCGCGAAACTGTTCTCTCCTTGGGCGCAGGCGTAGGCTTTAGACTTTGATGTTGACGATTTTGCGAATCACGACGGCGCCGAGAATCTGCATGACGACGGCCGCGAGCAACATTTTCTTGCCCAGCGGGTCAGTGAACAGCGCCATTACATAGTCCTTGTTCAGACGGTAAATGACGCCGAACAGCGCCGGCGGCAAGGCGAGCAGAATGATGCCCGACAAGCGGCCTTCGCCGGTGAGCGCGGCGATGGCGCCCCAGATCTTGAATCGCTCGCGAACCAGCCGGCCGATCTTGTCGAGAATCTCGGCCAAGTCGCCGCCCGTTTGGCGTTGCAGGATTACCGCGGTCACGAAGAACTGCAGGTCCATGTTCGGCACTCGCTCGGCCATGTCCGCCAACGCCTCCTCCAACGGAACGCCCAGGTTCTGCTCTTCGTAACAACGATTAAACTCGTCGGCGATGGGTGACTTCATCTCGGTGGCAACCAAGTGAATGCCGGCGGCCAAACTGTGGCCGGCACGCAGGGCTCGCGACACAAGCTCCAACGCCTCGGGCAACATGCGAGCAAACGCGGCTAGGCGCCGCTTGCGAATGAAGAACACATAGAGGAATGGCAGCATGCCCAATGTGATGGCGGCACAGATCGAAATCGCGAAGTGCAGCTTGGCAATGGAGCAGGCGCCAAAGCCAAATAGACCGGCGCCCGCGGTGAGACCGACAAACTTGCCCGGCGTCATGCTCAGCCCGGACTGCTTCAAATAGATTCCCAAGTTGGGAAACTTCGACATCAGCTTTTCGAGCAGGTTCGGCATGTTGTCGAGCGGTTGGCTCAACAAACTGGCCTCGGATTGCGTGGCCGAGTGCGCGCTTGCCGCTCCGGTCAGGACTTGCAGCCTGCCTTCCAACTCGGATTCCTTGTTGCCGCGCAGCAGCGACACGACGCCGACAATCAGCGCTGTGACGCCGAAGAAGGCGGCGAACAGGACGATGGTAGTGGAGGTCATTTGACTGTCTCCCGCGTTTCGCGGTTGGGCGGTTAGGGACGCCGTTGAAAAACTCGCCGCTGGAAAACGCGCGTCAGGCTTTCAGCAGGACGCGCTCACGGAACATGCTCGCGGGCAAGCGGACGCCGGCGGCTTCCAGCTTGCTCATGAACGCGGGCCGGACGCCGGTGGCCTGGAAGTGCCCCGTGGCGCGGCCGTTCTCATCGAGCCCCTCTTGGTTGAATCGGAAAATGTCCTGCATCACGACCGTATCCTGCTCCATGCCGCAGATCTCGGTGATGTGCGTGATGCGACGGGGACCTCCTTGAAGCCGGTTGGCTTGGATGATCAAGTCGACGGCGCTGGCGATCTGCTGCCGCATCGCTTTGATCGGCATGTCGAAGCCGGCCATCATCACCATCGTCTCCAGACGGGCGACGCCGTCGCGAGGCGAGTTGGCGTGGATCGTGGTGAGCGAGCCGTCGTGGCCCGTGTTCATCGCCTGCAACATGTCCAGGGTCTCCGGACCACGACACTCGCCGATGATGATTCGTTCGGGCCGCATACGCAGGGCATTGCGAACGAGGTCGGTGGCGGTGATGGCGCCCTTGCCTTCAATGTTCGGCGGACGCGTCTCGAGCCGCACCACATGGTCCTGCTGCAGCTGAATTTCCGCCGCGTCCTCGATGGTGACGATGCGGTCGTCGTTGCCGATAAACCCGGACAACGTGTTGAGCAGCGTGGTTTTACCCGAGCCGGTGCCGCCCGCGATGACCATGTTCAGCCGGGCCTTGATGCAGCCCTCCATCAACATCACCATCTCGGGGGTGAATGCCTTGAAATTCAACAGGTCTTCGAGCTTCAGCGGGTTGGAGCCGAAGCGACGAATGGAAACCGCGGCTCCGTCCAGGGCCAGCGGCGGAATGATCGCGTTGACACGAGAGCCGTCGGGAAGACGAGCGTCCACCATCGGGCAGACTTCGTCAACGCGTCGTCCGACCTTCGACACGATGCGGTCGATGATCTGCAGCAAGTGCTGGTTGTCGCGGAACGTGACGTTGGTCAGCTCGAGGCGTCCCTTCCGCTCGACGTAAATCTGTTTGGGGCCGTTGATCAGAATGTCGGAGATGCTCGCGTCCTTGAGCAACAGCTCAAGCGGGCCAAAGCCGAACGTCTCGTCAAGCACCTCCTCAATCAGCCGCTCGCGCTCACTGCGATTGAGCAGCGTCTCTTCCGTGTCGCAGAGATGCTCCACGACCAGACGAATTTCGCGTCGCAGCGTGTCGCCCTCTAACTCGCCGACGCGGTTCAGGTCGAGCTTGTCGACCAACTTGCCGTGAATCCGCCGCTTCAGATTCTCGAATTCTTCCGCCTTCTTCGCCTCGGCGGACCGTGTGTTGAGAGCTTTCATGGTGCTTTCCCGGACTCCCTTGATTGGGGCAACGCGTGTTGCAAGAACGCAACCTGCGCTAGTTCATGGGAAAACATACCTCACAAATAAGCGAGGCAAGCGAAGTCCTGTTTGCTGCTCGAAGCGAGTGAAGCAGCTAGTCCGCTTGGAGCGGTTGTGGCGATTGAACGGGGGCCCGACAAGCGAAAGCTCAAATCGCGCATTCGCTGCGAACAGTTTTTCTGTCGTGGCACAGGCCGCCAGCCTGTAATTGATTGTGTTGCAGGCTGGCAGCCTGCACTACGACAACACCTTTTCCAGCGGCGGCGCGAGTTGCGCCTCTCCCTCGCCGCTGGCGGCGGGCGTCAGAGCGGTGAGGAGCAGACGCAAGTCAGTCACCGTGGCGGCGCCGTCGTCGTTGATGTCGACATAGAGTCCGGGAGACGCAGGACCAGCGGGGTCCAACAGCGCGCCGGAGGTGCCCAGAAACACGACCAGAATTCGCAAGTCGCCAATCGTGACGGCCGAGTCGCCGTTCACGTCCGGCGGCAGGGCGAGATTGTGCCAGGGGATGCTAACCAGTGTGAATGTGACGAGGCGGTCTCCGCCCGGAAGCTCCGGCAAGAAGGACTCGTCAAATGCGCCATTGAGGTCCGCCCCGTCCAGGTCCTCGATCTGCCCATCGCCACTATGGAGCCTCAACAAATAGTCCCCGTTAGGGAACGTGCCGAATTGGACCACGTAATGAGTCTCTAGCGGTCCGGGCACCACATCGACACTCAATGGGCTGTGTGGCGCGCCGCCGGCATCGAAGAGCGTGAAATCGTTCACGTCCACTGACGCCATGTTCCCGGAGTCAACCACAAATTCGTACCGGAACGCACCGGAGTTCGGCACGGCATCCTGGTCGCTGACACTCTCCGAAAGAACCTGCGGCCCCGGATAGTGGTGCTGTTGAATGGCGGCGCCCGCAATGCCGTTGAAGTTGGCGGTCGAGGAGCTCGTCAGATGAATTTCGCCGGCCGCGTCGGCCACGATCGGAATGGCATAGCTCTCCAGCGTGCGTCCGCTGCTTCCCTGTTCGCCATTGATCGAAAGCCAACCCTCCGATACGTCTTGGGTGAATGTCAACGGTGAGCCAGCGCCCTGCAAGGTGATCGAGTAACTGCCCGTGACATAGTCGATGCCGAAGGCGTACACATCGTAGGTGGCGCCGGGTCGCAGACCGCTCCAAGTGCCACTTAACTGTCCGGCAAGCGCATCGGACGTCGAGATAATTCCGCCGAGGTCTTGGAGCGACGGGGAGTGCTGGGGCACCGACTCCGGCACGGGAACCAGCCGTTCTTCCGTGAATGCGATGAGTTGCTCAGGGGTCGTCGTGGTCAAGGAGAACTGAAACGGTGACAGGAACCCGTCTTCGCTCATCAGAGTGTTGGCTGCAAGGTTGGCCGGCGTACCGTCCACATTCGCCCAATTGGCCGGGCGAGGCTCCGACGACACATCGAAGTCGATTCCGGTGAGCGACAGGGACTGAAGGCGATCTTGACGCAGTCCGACGACATAGTCCTCGACCTCGCCCGTGTCCGCCGTTCCCGCAGGACCGAGGCCGCCTGATTCGCTCACGCGGAATCGAGCGTAGGAGTATCCCGGCGTCAAATCGATCGGTGCGGTGATCTGCAATGGAATGAGGCCGTTGTTGGTGCCCAGGTCGAGGCTCTGAAAGATCTGCTCGGCAGCAGAGAACTCGTCGTCGCCGTTCCAATCGATCCAGGCATCGAGAAAGTTGGCCACCGGACTGGCGTTTTGCAGATTGACATGAATCATCGTCGTGGCGTTTGCGAACAGCTCACCGCCATGGCTGAACACGACGCCGTCCTCGTCGGCGAGCCCTTGACTGTTGTCGCCGCCGTCGTTTCGCAGGGCCAATGAAGCGTTGGGCTCGTCGTCCACCAAGTCACCCAGGCGCGGTCCTGCGATTCGATGACGAGCGCCAAGCGGTCCGGACGTCTGAGACGTGATCGCGTCGCCAAAGTCAAATCCTTCCAGCGACATTCCGATCAGGTTGAATACCGCGTCCCCACCTGCCGGTCCGGAAACATCGACTCCAATCAACTCCCGTTGGGAATCGAGCGGGATGGCGACGCCGAATACCGAGAACGCATTCGCGTCCTCATAAACTGCACCCAACAGGTCGTAGCGGTCTAGATTGCTGGCGAGCGTGTAATGGCGACCGGGGCCCTGAGCTTGGCTCACGTTGTCGAACCAGTCCGGCGAGACAAAGGCGCTCGGCGTCGATTGTCCGCTATCGTTATAGACGGGGGTTACCGAGAACGGCGCATTGCCGTTGGTGGCAAAATGCAGCAAATGCAGGGTGTCGTAGTATCCCGGTGACACCGTCACCGACGCCGCTTCGCCTGGGAAAAGTTGCAACACATTGCTGCCCGAGTCCGCGTTGCGGTAATTCAACTGAAGGTCGGGGTGATCGGCGTTGGCCGGGAAGAAGCCGCTGTCAGGCAAGCCATTGGGAGAGACACCCACCGGCGCCAGCAGCGCAGCCGCCGACTGCGTCATGAACGAGTTGAAACCATCCAACGTGCCGTTGCCGATCGACGAATCTGCGACCCCGCCGACTTCGTTGACGATGCCATCCACGTTGAAGTCGCTCCCCAGTGCGACATCGATGGCCAGCGGTCGTCGTGACTCGAGCTGTTCCAGAACGAGGCGGCGTTGACGGGCGTTGCGGCGTTTAAGTCGTGGGGCGGAGCAGGACTGAGTGTGACGGCGGCGGGACATGTTGCGAATCCGAGGTACGGCGAGGCGGGGCGGCAAAGGCGGGAGGACGCGCCTGCTATCACCACCATAATCGCCACCCGCGAAACCTGCACGACACTCGCAAGTGTTTTATCGAGAGACCGCACGAAGCCGCTAGGGAAACCCCTTAGCCGAGATCGGCGCAGCAATTTGTCGCACGTGGCGGGGTGCTGCGACTGCCGAATTGCCGGAAGTCGGCTTCAAGTCGCGGGGCAGCCGGTTTTACAGCACGGAGTTGCCCGAATGGAGCTCACGCCGTGGCGGAGGCCTTCAAGAGCTGCACCAGGGCGGAACGAAGCTGGCGGACTTTCAGAGGCATCCGCAGCATGATGTGGCGACCGTCAAATTTGGCGGCTCGAGCCAACGCGGAGTGGCCTTCGCCGACCAACAGAATCGCAGGGACATCGCCGGTGTTCTTGGCGGTGGCAAAGGCGTTAAACGCCTCGACCGCCTGTTCTTCCAATCCCAATGTCGAGATCACCAGGGCATGGGCGACCTTGGGGTCGTCCATAAATCGCTGAGAGGCGCGCTTGGGGTCGCGCATGATCAGCACCTTGTAGCCGCGTTTTTTCAGCAGATCACGCAGCACGTCCTGCATTTCCACCTTGGATTCGACAACCAGCACCGTGCGGTCGGCGCCCTCCAATTCGCTCGATGCGGAGACGTCCGGTGCGGACGGCGCGGCTGTGGCGGTGCGATCCACGTCCGGCTCCGTCGTCAACTCACCTGCCTCCAAGCGTTTGCCGACCAAGCGGCATTCACGCAACATGTCGGCAGGATTGGCGAACCGCTTCTGTGGGTCCAGGTCCATGGCGCGGTTGATCAACGCGCCCACGATGGGCGGCAAGTCGGGCGCCAATTGGCTGAGCGGCGTGATGTTGTGGAACCGCGAGATTGATAGCCGCTGCAGCCGATCCTTGGTCTCGAACAAGGGCGGCTTGCCGGTGACCATGTTGTACATCAGGCAGCCGGCGAAGAAGAGATCGCTGCGGATGTCATCCTTGCGGACGCCGGTGCCTCGCTCCAAGGCAGCGTAGTCAATCGCGCGAGCGTTGGGGCAATCCGCCAGCTTGTCACTGTTGAGATCCGCGGCGGCCGCCAAGCCGAAGTCCACCAACTTGGCGCGGCCCACCGAGGAGACCAGCACGTTGGACATCTTCAAGTCGCGATGAGTGATGCCTTTCTCGGCCGCATACGCAAGTCCGGCCACGACGTCCGTCAGCAAACTCAGCGCGATGTCCGGCGATAGCTTCCCGCGAATCTTGACCATGTCTCGCAACGTCTGTCCCTCGACAAACTCCATCACCATGTATGGATTGCGCGGATCGCCTTCGACCTCGTAGATCGGCACCACGTTGGGATGACGCAGTTCCAAGCCCACGCGGCCTTCACGAAGAAACTGTTCGAGCTCGCCAATGCTGTCGCGATAACGCTTCCGCAAGACCTTGACGGCGAACACTCGGCCATCGGGCTCAAGCACCGATCGATAGACACGAGCAAACGATCCGGTGCCGACGAGGTATAGCGTCCGGTAGCGGCCATAGAAGAAGCCGGTGCGCTCACCACGCATCAGGCGATCAACCTGATAGTTGGTCAACAGCTCCTTGCGAAGCAAGGTGGAGACCATGCTGTCCATCGGCGCGTCGCGGCTCCCCAGCTCGGACCACACTCCGTCCATCTGGGAGCCGTCGAGCAAGCCCATGTCGTAGGCGCGCTGGAGCAGCTTTTCTGAAGTCATATCCGCCATGGGCGGTCCACCTCTTTCACATCCGCAACACCGGTCATGCCTCTCCCTGCCTCGACCCTTGAATGGTGGCGCAGGCGATTGCGACCACCGAAGCAGAAAGAGAATGGCCCACCGAATTGGCCCACATCTTCCTTATCCTATTCGAGGTTGCCGGAGTGGGCAATGAATGCGTGCCGCAGCGTCGACAGATACCGTGACGGGACAACGACTTGCGCCGAATTGGAGGCTCGAGGCGTAGGTCCTACCCCTCACTCCCGAAGTCACGATCGCCCTCGCTGGATTCCCCACCTCGATCCGATCGCAACTCGTCTCGCTCGCGGCGGGTCGCCTCAAGGTCGAAAACGAGATACTTCATGTCGAGCCGCAGTTGGCTGAGAGCTTCCTGCACCAGATTCAGGATGCGACGTCGACGCCGAGTGCTCTCAAACACCCGAGAAATAACCGGCTCCAATCGCGAGCGATGCTCCGGCGGCAACTCGGTGACCATCGCAGCCAACTCCAGCAGGTCGGGGGAGATTTCCTCTTGCTGGTTCTTGTCGCGAAAGCGAGGCAGTTTCATCATTCGACTCCAATGGATAGGGCGGCTGGATCGTTGTGATCCGTTGTTGACTCGTAGAGGCAAGCCCTGTGCCAATTCCCGCAACCGGGGCACAACAACAATCACAAACTATTGCAGGAATAGCACTTGCGTCTTTTTATCGACGTCGTTCAGACGTTTTGGCCGGGCGGCCGATGAGGCCGAAATGCGACACTGATCTGGCCTTAGGCAACACATGTTGCTATCAGGCCACATGGACGCGTTTTCGCTCCGTTTCCGCATCGGCCCGACTGCGGCGTTGGGCGATTCGATCCCTCGCTGACGCTTCGGGTTTCCTTTTTGAGTTTTGACGGCGTTGGGCGATTCGATCCCTTTGAATGTTGACCGCGTTGGGCGATTCGATCCCTCGCTGACGCTTCGGGTTTCCTTTTTGAATGTTGATGGTGTTCGGGGATTCGATCCCTCGCTGACGCTTCGGGTTCCCTT
>JAGQPF010000699.1 GCA_020426845.1 Planctomycetales bacterium | reverse complement strand
GCCACAGCGGTCGCCGTCACCGACGTGGAGACCGCGGCGATTCGCCACACGGACTTCACTTCGCTGGTTCGCATGCGGCCCGACATCGCCGCGATCGTCTTTCGCAACCTCGCCAGCGGACTCGGCAGCAAGCTCCAACGCGCCGGCGGCGAATGGGGCGATGCGGCGCCATAACCGCGGCCAACGACGCAGCGGCGTGTGGTCTGCCATTGCCCGTTATATGCCTTTTGAAGACACCCGAGTCCCTTCTCCTGCGCACCTAAACCCTCTTGAGCAGCTCGCGATAGCCGATGTACTCGTTCTTCCAATCGCCGTAGACGGCTGTGAGCCCGCAAGCCACGCAGCGGCAGCCGAAGTACAGCCAACGCACATCCTCGCTGCCATCATACAGTGAGACTCCAACAGTCACCTCAAACACATCCTCGCCACACGGGCAAACGCATTCTTCCTCGTCTGCCTCGTCCATAAAATCCTCGCTGTCGCCGATGGGATGGGCCTCCGATTCACACGCGACGCAGATCCGACTGGCGACGCCAGCTGCTTCGTCCAGCAACAGCCAGAACGCCTTACCGCCGCAAGCGCAGACAGCATCGGCAAAATGCTCCGCCAAATAGCCAACCGATTTGCTGTAGCGAGTGATCTCGCCACGGATGTCCTGCTGACTGTCTCCGTACCACCACTCGTCCCGCTTCTTCAATGTCATGACCGCACCAAATGGGTAAAATGGGAGCCTTCCATGAGGCATCACCCCTCGAGGATCTCGTGCACGACGTGGCCGTGGACGTCGGTCAAACGGCGATCGATGCCGTTGTGACGATAGGCGAGTCGCGTGTGATCGACACCGAGCAGATGCAAAAGGGTGGCATGGAAGTCGTAGCAGTACGTCTTTCCTTCGACAGCCTGATACCCCCATTCATCGCTTTGCCCGTAAGCGACGCCCGCCTTCACGCCGGCGCCGGCGAGCCAAGTGACGAACGCGCCGCCATTGTGATCGCGTCCGTCGCCGCCTTGTGCAAACGGAGTTCGGCCGAACTCGGTGGTCCAAATCAGCAACGTGTCCTCAAACAGTCCGCGAGCTTTGAGATCACGCAACAATGCCGCAATCGGCTGATCGACCGACGCAGCGATCGGGGGCAGCTCTTTGGGAATGCTGCCATGGTTGTCCCAGTTCTCGGTCGCTCCTTGCGGGCCGCTCCAAACCTGGACAAATCGCGTGCCGCGTTCAATCAATCGCCGGGCCAGCAGGCAGCGGCGGCCAAAGTCGGCCGTCACGGGCTGATCGAGTCCATAGGCCTGCTGCGTGCCGGCCGTCTCGCGCGACAAGTCCAGCGCCTCGGGCGCCGACAGCTGCATGCGAGCGGCCAGCTCATACGATTGAATCCTCGCATCCAGCAGCGAGTCGCCCCGCCGGGAAGCCGCGTGCTCGCGGTTGAGTGTCCGCAGCAACTCAAACCCGTCTCGATCCGCTTCACGGCTGGCGAACTCATGCCCCTTGGCAAACAGATCGGGCACGGGAGCATCGCTCCCCGCGTCGATCAGCGTGCCCTGATGGACGGCCGGAAGGAAGCCGGCCGAGAACGGGCCCTTCTGGTTGTAGGGCAATCCCTTGGGGTCGGGCAGCACGACAAACGTCGGCAGATTGTCCGTCAGCCGGCCCAGTCCGTATGAGATCCAGGCGCCGAGACAGGGGAAGCCGGGCAGCAGGAACCCAGTGTTCATCATGTACGTCCCGGGACCATGCACGTTCGTCTTGGACGCCATCGCCATCAGAAACGCCATGTCGTCCACGAGTTGTGCCTGATGCGGGAACACGCTGCTGACCCAGCGTCCGCTCTCGCCGTGTTGCTTGAACGGGAACGGACTTTTCATGATCGCGCCGGGCGGCGCCGTGAAGCCTTCGGGCTTCTCCGCTGGCCCGAGTTTCTGGCCGTGCAGTTTCTCCAGGGCGGGCTTGTAGTCGAACGTGTCCATCGGGCTGGCGCCGCCCGTCATAAACAGCTGGATCACTCGGCGGACTTTCGCCACGTGGTGCAGCCCGCCGTTGAGCTCGGGTCGTGGGCGCGGCGCGTCTGCCGCGGCGCTCTCGCGAACCAGCATCGTTGTCGCGGCCAGGCCCGCCAATCCGCCGCCGAGATTCCATAACGCCTCGCGGCGCGACAGCTGCCGGCTCGACAATTCGTTTCGACGTCGGATGCTGTGCCACATCTCTGTCACTCCACAAACAGGAACTCGTTGCTGTTGAACAACACGCGGCACAACGACGCCATCCCATGTCGCTTGGCATGTCGCCGCAGGGCGTCCAGTTCCGTTGCGGAAGGCTCACGCAGCCACACCAGCCGGCACGCCCGCCGCACCTGCAAGCTCAGCGAATCCGCCGACGCTGGAGCTTCGAGCTGTCCAATTCGCTCGGCCAATACGCGGCTATGATGGAGCACGAAGTCGTTGTTGAACAGCGTCAAAGCCTGGAGCGCCGAGACGGACAAGCCGCGCTGCGCCGACAACAGCCCCAGATCCGGGAAGTCGAGCGACTCCATGAACGGGT
>JAGQPF010000698.1 GCA_020426845.1 Planctomycetales bacterium | reverse complement strand
TGGATCGAGGGAGCAGGGATGCCGCGGCAAATCCGGTGTTGGCAATGAGTTGCGAGATCTCTCTGCCAGCGGCTACGGGGGCGTCATACAGGGCAAATGTGGCTGGGGGAAGGGCGATCGCCCGGCCGACTGGATGGGAGGCCCAACGGACCTAGGTTCCTCTCGAAGATCGTGTCGTTTTTGTCGTGTTTTCTGAGGCGTCAAATTGCGTAACTGTTGGCCCTGTTGTTGGTTACGGCTGTCACCCCGGGGTAGGGGTGACAGCATCTCCAACAACGTCGCAATCGGCCTAGATGGCATTTCGTCCTCACCTCGACTCGGCTGACATGACGCCAATTCAGAGTGCAAATCCGACACGTGCTGTCGCGTGCATCGCATTGGCGTCTTGGGTTCGTTTACCGCGTTCAGTATTATGCTCCACGTCGGTGGCAAGGATTGTCGCTCTACGAGATTGGTGTTCAGGCCATATGTGTGGGCAATTCGAGCAAAATCAAGGATGATCGTCATGCCAATCGCCGAGAAAGCCCCGCGGGGCGATTCCAAATTCCTCAGAAACAAGCGTATTGCGGGTTACCTGAATGCGCTCATTGCCCATTTGAACGCGACCTATATCGGGGTTGGGGAAGAGGGCGAGCGTTTGGCCGCGTTGCTGCTTGGGGAGCTTGATCCGATACAGGATATACAGCTCATTAATGAGGTTGGTGATTGTTTTGAGGCGGCGCGAGCTGCAAGCCTAAGGATTGGGCAGCCACTCGTCTTGGGGGCAGGACTAAAGGACAGGCATTCGTATGACGAGCTGATCTCGCTACGAAGGTATCATGTGCGACGTTTAGAGCGCCTGTACATGGTATACCGACCGAAAGGCGAAGTAGCCGGTTTCGGTGATGTTCGGCTGTTGAATTTTGACCATACCCGGCGAGTTTTTGAGTATGCCGGGACAGAAGTCCCTATTCCCGGAGGTGCCGCGTCAATTTTGCTCAAGTCCTTGCTTGATTCACCCGTGAGATTTGCCACACATGTCGAGCTTTGTCATGCCCTAGAGATTCCAGTTCCCAATCACTCCGAAGGCGCGCCGCCCGAAATCTCCGAGGCAATGGGTGCGATCAGAAGTGTATTTCGAGCTGCAATGATCCCATTGAGCGTCAAGAACCGGCGAAAGAAGGGCTTCGAGTTGGTTGGACGGAACGAAGCCGCCGGAAATCCGAGTTAGCCGGAGTTTCTTCCCGAGTTGCGCGAATCGGAAATAGATAGTCTCTGAATCAACGGCAAGAAAGCTGTTGGTTAGGAGACTTTCAAGATGAGAATTCGTCGCATTTCAGTCGCTCGCATCAACCCCGCCCCATACAACCCCCGCCTGGATCTCAAGCCTGGTGACCCTGAATACGAGAAGATTCGGCGCAGCCTGGACGAGTTCGGCTGTGTCGAACCGCTCGTGTGGAATCAGCGCACCGGGAATCTCGTCGGTGGGCACCAGAGATACAAGATTCTGCGCCAAAGTGGCGATGAATTCGTGCGCGTCAGCGTCGTCGACCTGTCACTCGACAGGGAGAAGGCCCTCAACATCGCCCTGAACAAGATTCAGGGGGACTGGGATGAGGCTAAGCTGGCATTGCTGCTGCAGGAATTGCTGGATTCTTCGGACGTCGACATCGAACTGACGGGGTTCGATCTACCGGATGTGGAGGGCCTGTTGGCCGGCGCCGGCGCTGGTGACGATCAGGATCCGGATGATTTCGATGTCGAGGCTGCAACGGATCGCGACAAGCCGGCAATCACGCAAGCCGGGGATCTGATCGAATTGGGCCAGCACCGACTGGCGTGCGGCGATAGCACTCAATCGGAGGTGTTCGACCTCGTCGTCGGCGATCGCACGCCAAACCTTCTATTTACCGATCCGCCCTACAACGTGGACTACTACGGGGGAAGCCGCCCAACACCCCAGAAAGCACGACCGAAGCAAAGCCGCCAGTGGAAACGAATCTACGCGGATGACCAGTCGCAGTGCGACTACGAGGGCTGGTTGGAGGGCATCCTGACCAACGCCATCACTCGGCTTCGTCCCGGCGCCGCCATCTATCTCTGGAACGGCCATCGCCAGTTCGGCCCGATGCACACCATGCTGACGCGCATGGAGATTCACATCTCGTGCGTCATCACGTGGGCGAAGGAGTCGTTCGCGATCGGCTACGGCGACTACAACCAGCAGACGGAATTCTGCCTCTACGGTTGGAAACCCGGCAAGAAGGGCGGTCACGCGTGGTACGGACCGACCAATGCCTCGACGCTCTGGCAGGTTCGTCGCGAT
>JAGQPF010000081.1 GCA_020426845.1 Planctomycetales bacterium | reverse complement strand
GCTCGTGCCCGATAAGTCGGAATGGGAAGTTAAGCCGTTCGACAGCGCTCAATCGCTCAAGCTCAAGCACTTCAACCGGGCGACGGGTTCCATCCTGCCGGACAAGGTGGCGAAGATCCGCTTCGCTCCACGGAACGGCCCTGGCGCGTGGGAGACTGCGGCGCGCAAGATGATCGTGCGAGCCCGGGACAAGGGGCATCTCGATTTCGAGGACGTCCGAGATTGTGTTGCCGATCGCCTTGCTGACAAGGCCTTTGCAACGCGGCTCGGCGGCGCCTTGAGCGGCCGGTTCCGGGAGATCGTCGTCGACGAAGCCCAAGATTGTAACCCGGCCGACCTGGAGATAATCGACTGGCTTCGGGCGTCCGGCATCAACGTCAAGGTAGTCTGCGATCCCAACCAAGCCATCTACGCTTTCAGAGGCGGCCTAACCGGCGAGTTGGTGAGGTTTGAGACAACATTCGCCAGCGTTGACCAACTGCCGATGAGCGGGAACTTCCGCTCGTCGCCGGCCATCTGTGCGGCTATCTCCCAATTGCGTCCACCGGCGACACGCGGTGGACCGGACAAGGCGGTGGGCAAGCACAAGGACGAGACTGCCCCAGTCTACATCCTGTCGTACAGCGGAACCGCCGTGCCCGCCTCGATCGGTGCGCGATTTCATGCGCTGGCAGCGAGTCTAGGTATTCCACCAGCGCAGGCGCCCGTGCTCGCCGCGACCTGGGCCAGCGCCGGGAATGCAGTCGGTCGCGCCGCACCAGATGCCGGCAACGACAAGACACTGTTACTGGCTGAAGCCGCCATGGGTTTTCACTTCGCCTTCGCAGCGGGCAACCGACGCGAGGCATTGACCCGGCTTCATCGCGTCGTGCTGCAGGTGCGGGGCAACCTGACCAATGCCGGTGACTATACCACCCACGTCACCACTGCCGGACTTGATGATGGGCGATGGCGGCCGGAGATCATCGAGATAGGCCGGGCCTTGAAGGTGTCTCTCGGAGAGAGCGCCGCGGACTGGCTGAAACGCGCTCGCGCCCTGCTAGGCCCGAACCTTGTTGGAAGCTCGACGATCGGCCAGCGCCTGCGGTACAATAAAAAGCTTGAAACGATCCTGGCGGAAGTATCTCCGACCGCCCTGCCGAGCAAAGCCATCCACGCGGTGAAAGGCCTTGAGTTTCCGGCCGTGTGCGTCGTTCTAACTGCGGGGACAGCCGGCGGCATCCTGGATGTTCTGAGCGGGACTTCGACTGAACCGGACAGTGTCGAAGAGGCCCGTAAAATCTACGTTGCAGCGTCGCGTGCTGAGCGTTTGTTGGCGATAGCGGCGCCAAAGAGCCGGGCCGCTACCTTGAAAGCGATCCTAGGCGTCGACGGGCACGCTGCGGAGATCTTGGAACTCTAAGTCCGCAGGAACCAATATTACTATGATGGACGGTCGAGGCGGTCTCCTTGGGTCGCGACCCATCGCTCGCTTGTCAGCTCGACTGACCGCTTTTCGAGGCGCCCCAAAGTTCCTGTTGGCGCAAAGGAGCCAACGAGTAAGGTTCTGATGGAAGTCCGCTTCTTGGCGGCGCCCGTCACCACGTTACTGACTGAGCTGGGGGTGCGAAGCTGGCTGTGACATTGAGGCCGTCAAACGACCAAAAAATATGGGCGTTCTCATCATGCATCATCGCCTTCTGATTGGCGCTAACTATGCAGATACTGTTCGACTCGGGAAAGAGATAGCTCGGCAACCTTTCCAATCTCCCGGATCTCGCGGAGCAGCTCCCTCGCTTCCTCTCGACTGATTCCGAAACGCTGTCCCTCGGCCGAAAGAGTCGCGCAGTCCTCGAACTGTGCGGTCAGTCGGGCGAAAATCTCCTGTAGCTCTGCATCCTGCACGTTCCGGCTCCAGTGCTCTGTTCAGCAAGGACCGCTTCCAGCGGAGCCAAAGTCCAG
>JAGQPF010000697.1 GCA_020426845.1 Planctomycetales bacterium | reverse complement strand
GAGCGGTGGAACGATTGCGCGAGTTTGCCGCGCGCTATCGCTATGTCTTGCGCCTGGACGTCGTCAAGCACTTTCCGTCCATCGACCACGCGATCTTGCTATCGACACTCGCTGGCACGATCGACGACCCGCGCCTGCTTGAGCTCGTCAGACGGATTATCGACAGCGGCAAGGACGTGCTGGATCAGGCTTGCGATCCCCCGTTGTTCCCCGGCGACGACCTCCTTTCACTGTGCCGTCCCCGAGGTCTGCCCATTGGCAACCTGACCTCTCAGTTCTGGTCGAACTGCTATCTCCACCCGCTCGACCTGTTCGTGACACGCGAACTCGGATGCGACGCCTATCTGCGTTACGTGGATGATTTTGCACTGTTCTCCGACGCCAAATCCACCCTGTGGGACTGGAAGCGCGCGGTACGTGACAAGCTCGCGGAACTGAGGTTGCAGTTTCATCCTCACAGTGCCCAGGTCGCCCCCGTGACCAACGGCATCCCGTGGCTGGGTTTCGTGGTGTATCCGCATCGGATGCGCGTCAAGGCGCGTAAGGTCATCCACGCCACCCGCCGATTGACGGCTCGCTACAGCCAATGGCAAGCAGGCGAGATCAGCTTTGCCGAGTTCGACGCCAGCGTGCAGGGCTGGATCAACCATGTCCGCTGCGCCGATAGCTGGCGACTGCGAGAGCAAGTGCTGGACCGCTTTCCCCTGTAGGAGGGCAAATAATTGCGACCGCCGCTGGCACGGCGGTCGTCAGCGGACAGCGCTTCAAACCTTCGGGGCAGGCGACAACACACGAAACCCGAAGCTGTGGTGGTGGCGAGAGTCCGGACGGTACCTGAGGCGGGACGACGCGCCCGCAAACTCCGGATTGTAGAGCCACGAGCCACCGCGTAACATGCGAACATCATCAGCGGTGTCGGCTTCCACCTTCTCTAGTTCGTCATACTTGTTCGCACACCACTCCCACACGTTGCCCGACAGATCCAACACGCCCTGCGCGGATGCCACGTGCGGGTACACCCCCACCGCTGTGGTTTGTTCGAGATTCCACGTTCCGTCCTTATTGCGCGACTCGTCCACATTGGCCAGACCCGAACGATAGTCTGCGCCCCAAGGATACGTGCGCCCTTCACCGCCCGTCGCCGCTCGCTCCCACTCCCGCTCGGTCGGCAAACGGATCTCGACACCCCGTTGCGCCGACAGCCAACGGCAGAAGGCCGTCGCTTCGTACCAATCCACACCGGTGCGCGGACGGTTGGACTGGGACCACCGGGATTCTTCCGGTTCGGGCCTTTTCAGGTCCGCCCACCAGCGACCCTCCCGGTAGCCCCCTGCATCAATGAAGCTCTGGTACTGGCGGTTGGTAATCGGATAGCGTGCCAGGAAGAAACCTGGCAGCTCGACCGTCTCCTCGCCTTGATAACGGAATGGGCCCGCCGGGATTTCCACCCAGTCGATCTCCGGAAGTCCCCGCTCATCCAGCCCCACCCCCAGGCGCGGATCGCCCAGTTCGGCCAGTTCGTCGCCGATTGCCAGGCGGCGGGGTGGTTCGGTCCCCGGATTCTCGAGCTCGGCGAGCAGCGCGGCCACTTCAGGCGTGAGTTCCACCGGGACATCGAATTCCCGCACGCCGACCCCGGGCCGCGGGTCGCCCAGCTCGGCAAGGCGGTCGCCGATGGCAAGGCGTCGGGGCGGTTCGGTGGTGGGGTTGTCGAGTTCGGCGAGGAGGGCTGCAATTTCATCTTCCGAATGGGCGTTCGCTGCGCCTTGAGCAGCGGTGATGATCTCCGGTGCCATCCGAGCGTCGTCCGCCAGCCAGTGCTTCAACGCATCGACCAAGGGAGCAATGTCTTCGACATTTGCTTTGGGATGCCCATGTGACCAATCGAATGCCTGGAGCGCGCCAAAGGAGTGATCACTCGAAGGCCATTCGGCATCGTCCGCGCGTAGCAGCGGAACCACCGCCACCGGTTGTGCCTGGTGATCGGACCGGGTGGTGCTGTGACTCCGGGCTGCGCGGGTCCACAGTCTCAGGGTTCGCGTACTCAAGTCGGTGGATGGCGCCAATGAAGACAACGGCCTGGCGTCCGATTCTTGCTGCAGCTCAACATCAATCCGATGCTGCTGAAGTTGCATTGCAAGTTCGCGAGCCGACGAAGCGTCTTCAGGCGCGTGTATCAGCCGCAGACGCAGCGGTTTTTCCGGCTCGGTCGCCGCAGGTGCGGGGCGCTCGCTCAGCAGTTCCCATCGGCGTCCGTCCAGCGTCGTGAGCGTCAGGCGCGATGCCGCCGCCGTCAGACGGATTCGGCTGCCATCGGCCACGGTATGCCATTGCCCTTCGCCGTTTGGCAGTCCAACATGCAGTCGGGCCGGCAGGGCGCCTGGAAAGGCAATTGCATCTTCGCCCGCCTCGGGATACCGCAATGCGAGTACCGTACCGACGCTCTGGTCGTGGTGCAGGGTGATGGCGAGGTGGCTATCGTCCTTCAATTCGGGCAGCAGTCCGGCAAGCCATGCAGGCGCTGGCGTGGCGGCGGAGCGGGCGCTCGTTGTCCAGTCGCCGAATTCTCCGAGGGTCAGTGCAGCAAAACGGCGCACCGCTTCGAGAGTCTCGTCTGCAAGACCGTCACATGTAAGCGAAGGAAGGAGCCGACGGACCAGTCGCGCAAGTGCGATGCGCGTGTCCTTTTCAGTCGTGCTGGCTAGACGCAGTAGATCGCGCAGGGCGTCGCCAAAGCACGGGTGATTTCCGGTGATCGCGAAATAACGCAGATTCCGTTCGAGCCGGTCTACAGCGTTCCAGTGGCGCGTGTGCAGGCAGGTGAAACGCCATACCTGTTCGAGATCGGGCGTGACGGTTTCATGTGCCAATTCGTCCGTAAGAAGGCGGGCGATGCCCGAATTCATGACCGCTTCGCGGGTATTGCGTGTGGTGATCAGCTCGCTGAACCAAAGCGCAGATTCGGTTTCGGTAGTGGTTTCAGGTACCAACTCGCGGCGGGCGTTGCGTATCAGGAGAGGTTCAATGCGGGGAGGCAGCGAAAGTACCCGCGCCAAGTCCACCAGCGCCGGATTCGACGCCCGCTCGGCGGCCAACAGCGCGTGCTCATCTCGGCTCGGGGAGCGCCAGATCATTTAGGCAAGGCCCGCTTGGCCAGGATCTTGTTGAGCACCATGGCAACAGTGGTTGATTCATTCCAGTGAATCAATGTGGGATACGCTCTTGGGAAGCGCGGCCAGCGAATTCGCGGCCAAGGCACAAGGATCAAGAGCGGGCTGCCTTCCTCGCGACACCGATCGGCAAACGACTGCCATTCCGGCGTCAGTGTGGCTGCAGGTTCAGTTCCGAGACGACCAAATCCCGTGGCAACCAGTACGGGCCGTTGTCGCGGCGCCCAAGGCAGCCGGCGGCGTTGGGCGCTCCAACGGCGAGCGCCCACGGGATCTTCTTCGAAGCGGAATATCTCCACATTCGCTTCGCCGGCGACGCTGACAACCTGGCGCGTCAGGGCAGCGAGATCATCCCGGAACGGGATCATTGAATCGCTGTAATCGAGCAGCAGCTGGCAGCCCCGGTCGAGTGTTGTTTCCGCCAGCCGTGGCAACTCAATGAGTGTTTGCATGCGCACCTGGCGTTCGATCAAGGCTGGTATGTCGATTTGCGTGCCAAGCCGTAAAGTACTCAGACTCGCCGAGAGGATGTGACGGCTGCCGACTTCCGGGAACAAGGTTTGCCTTGCGACGGGCAGCTCGTCAGAAACGGAAATATTCGTGGGCGCTTCATCAAGCCAGTCGGGACGCGTGTGTGCTCGTGGAGCGAGTTGGTCGACGCGACGTAGCTGAGCATCCATGTTTTGGCTCGGAAGCGGAATTTGGGGCTGTGGCGGTGGACGGGTGGCCCCACCCGGGCTGGGAGCTGAAGGCGAGGTGCGCGTGGTGCGAGGTGCCACGTCGTGCCGCGCGTCTGAAACTTCCGCCTGTTGCTGCGCGCCGGGGTCGGCGAGGTGCCCGCCAAATCCGAGGCACCTTGTGATCGCCAGGGCGTGCTGCTTGTCGTCGATTCCGAGAGTCTGCAGTGCCCAGGCGAGATCACCCAGGAGAATCTCACCCCGTTTCGATTCACCAATTGGTGGAATCGGTCGGCGACGCGTCACGAACGCGTGTCCTTGTGAATCACGGCCCGTTCGAGGCTGCTCCAGACCGAGCCCGGTTCATCGCTCACCTGAACGTCGAGCGATTCGCAAGCGCGTATCGCATCGAGAAACTCGCTTGCTCCGGGTGGGCGGCGACGCTGATCTCTGGCCGTCTTACCCAGGCGCAACACGATGTCCGCGATCTTGCCCATGCGTTCGGTATTCCCTGCGGGAAAGTGTTGTCGGCCAATATTCATTAGCTGCTGCCTATCCGGATCAGG
>JAGQPF010000696.1 GCA_020426845.1 Planctomycetales bacterium | reverse complement strand
CCTGCGACGCCTGCTGCTGCCCTGGGCGCAGCGGCACTTGCTGGCTGCCGGCTAAGCAACCCCGATGGCGCGACACCCGAATAAGGCACCATCGCCACAACACCCAAGTCATGGCGGCTTCAGGCACCCATTTCAATGCAACGCAAGGAGAAAGTAATGAACAGGGAAAACACCAAGACGACACCGAAAAAACGTGAAGACCGCGATCCAGTCTGCGGCAAGCGCATCAACCGCAACAAGGCCCACATCACCCTTCAGTACAAAGAAAACGAATACTTGCTTTGTTGCCCGATTTGCCAGGCGGAGTTCGAGCGCGATCCGGAGCGCTATCTGCAGTGAGCGTCGATGGCGGCGCGGTCTCGGCTGTGGCGGCACCTGTTTGCTACCGCCTTGCCGGGCGCCAAATTGGCTGGAAGATGCGCTGATGCTCAACAAGGATGAAACGCGGAATCTCTATCGCCGACGCGCGAAACGATATGACTTGTCGATCCAGCTCTATCGGCTTTTTGGATTCGAGATGGATCGCTACCGACAGGACGCGATATCGGCACTTGGCCTTGCTCCCGGCGACCAGGTTGTCGAATTGGGCTGCGGGACAGGGCTCAATTTTGAGTACGTGCAGCGGATCATCGGTCCCAAGGGAAAGATCGTTGCTGTAGACCTCACGGATGCGATGCTGGATGTCGCCAGATGGCGAGTCGCCAGAGAGCACTGGACGAACGTGGAGATCGTACAGGCTGACCTTGCCGAATGGCAGTTTCCCGTCGGTGTTTCGGCTGTGTATTCAATGTTTGCCATTACGTTGGTGCCCGAGTACGACGCGATCATCGAGAGGGCGAGCGGTGCCTTGAGGCCAGGGGGAACTCTGGCGATCCTGGATATGAAGGAACCTGAGCATTGGCCGACATGGTTGATCAAACTCGCCGTGTGGTTGAACAAACCATTTGGGGTGAGCCTGGACTTGGCCGATCGCCATCCCTGGGAGTCTATCGGACGGCATTTGAGGCAAACCGAATACAAGGAATACTACTTTGGCGCCATCTATGTGTGTGCGGGCAAGAAACGTCCGACCGAACCTCTGACAGGACCTGCGACGCATGGTTGATTCTTCGTGGCTGGACGCAAGCGCGCAGGACTCGTCATCGCCGGAAAACGAGGCCACACGGCAAAAATCCCGACGTTGGCGAACGCCGCGTCAGTGCTAAAGAAGGCTGTGCTGCGGTACCCCATCAAGCTTTACTGAAACGTAAACCACTCTCGATCCGGAGAAAACAGATGTACAGGAAACTCGTATCGCTTGCCCTCGCCGCCGCATTCAGCGTGCCGACTCTGGCCGACGAGGCCTCCGTGAAGAAGGCGGTTGAAGCCAGGCTCGGAGGTACAGTCACCAGCGTCACCAGGACCCCCTATCTCGGGCTCTATGAGGTCTACGCCAATGGCCGGGAGGTCATCTACACCGACGAGAAGGTTTCGGTGCTGCTCGTCGGCTCGCTGATCGATGGCGAGACGATGAAAAACGTAACTGCCGAGCGGCTGCAGAAACTCAGCGCAATAAAGTTCTCTGACTTGCCCCTGGCGCTCGCCGTCAAGCAGGTGCGCGGCGATGGCAAGCGTGTTTTTGCGACCTTCGAGGATCCGAACTGCGGCTACTGCAAGCGCTTGGCCAAGGAGACCGCCAGGCTGGACGACGTGACCACCTACACTTTTCTCTACCCGATTCTCTCGCCGGATTCGCTCGACAAGTCAAACCGGATCTGGTGTTCGGCAGACCGGGCGAAAGCATGGAACGAGTGGATGCTCGATGGCAAGGCGCCGAACGGCAAGGGCGATTGCGATACCACGGCCGTCAAGAAAAGTATCGAACTGGGCCGTAGTTTGGCCGTCAGCGGCACGCCGACGATTTTCTTTGCGGACGGTGAGCGCATTGCCGGCGCCATTCCGCAGACAAGGATCGAGCAGAAGCTTGCCGAGGCTCCAGCGCCGGTCAAGTAAGCGTCCGCAGGATCCGCCAAGGCGAGAGTGGAGAGCCGGCGATGAGGTTCCCGAGGTCCTTCTGGGGCTTCCCGTTGAGAACTAAAATCGATTGCGTGACACGCAGTAACATCGCCGTCACGGCGACACTCGGGAAACCGTACTCCTACAAGCAGCGGAAGCCGTGAGCCCGAATTCCCGCGCTGCCGCCCCGTGCGCGTGCCACGTCGATCCCGCCGGCGACGCCTCAGCGCCGCCGGCCGCCCCGATGCAGGTCGTGCTATTCATCGAAGGCGACGTGCTCTACGCGGCAATGCTCGCGTCGATCAAGAGAGCCTGCCGGATTGTACGCATGGAAAGCTACATCTTCGCGGGCGATGAGATCGGCTGGGAGTTCGCCGTGGCGTTGGCCGAGCGCGCGCAGGCGGGCGTAGATGTGAGGCTGCACCTGGATGCAGCAGGGGCGTTCGGCGAGTCCACGCCGCCGCT
>JAGQPF010000695.1 GCA_020426845.1 Planctomycetales bacterium | reverse complement strand
GGAGCAAGCGCGTCAATTGGAGCTGGAGACTCGCGACGCATTCGTTCCGACAAGGTAGCCAGGAAAGGAAACCCGAAGCGTAAGCGAGGGATCGAATCGCTCAACCCGCCAACTTCAGCAAGGAAACCCGAAGCGTCAGCGAGGGATCGAATCGCACGACAGCATCCCGAGCGTTGCGGTAGCGAGAGCCTCCGCCAATTCACCCTCTGCCCGGTTCTTTCATCACCCTTTGATCCTCTTTGCCAGGAGTTCAAGATGCGACGACTGCTCATCACTTGTGGACTTTGCGCCATGCTGGCCTGCGCGAGCTGGGCTCAAGACACGGCCCTCACCCCACGACGAGCCCCGTCTCCCGGCGCCACCACGACGTCGGTGCCCGCCCCCGTCATGCTGCCGCTTAAGCACGGCTCCGCCGCCAGAATCGCGGAGAAGCTGAAGCGACTGCATGTCGTGCCCGCGTACATCACCGTGGCGACAAGTCCCGACGGCAACGCGCTGGTGTTCACCACCTCCCGCGTGGATGCGACGGAGGATTCGGCATTGCCGGCACTGCAGATGCTGGCCCTTGTGCTGGACGGCTCGGCAGCCGACGGGGAAGAACAACCCCAACTGGCGACTGCCCCCTTTGGACTTCGCGTGAGCGAGGCCGAGGCCCGCAAGCTGCTCGCCCGGCGGGAGACACTAGCAGCCAGCCACGGCGCCAACCACCCGGAGGTGCTGCAGATCGACGCAGTGCTCCAAGCGATGCAGAAACGGGCCGCCGCTGATCGCGAAACGATCCTGAAAGGGATGCAACCGAGTGGCGCTCCTACACTGGAAGAGCTCAAGAAGCAGGCTGAAGCCGCAGAAGCCCGGGTGAAAGCAGCGGCCGCCCAGATCGCGCGAATATCCGTCCGTATCGAAGTGGATGAACGGTTAGCGGACCATCTCGTCGATGCGCGGAATCGACTTCGAGACGCCATTGCCGACGCCTTCGACCAGCGTCTGAAATGGCAGACCGAACAACTGAACCAAGCGGAATCCAATCTGGCATCGGCGCGTGAGCGGCTGTTAGCTCGCCGTCTCACCGCCGAGCAACTGATCGACCGGCGCTATCGGCAGCTAGCTGGCGACGGGGCCAAGCAATAGGAGGCCGTTGATCGTGGCGTCGCTCACGTGCGACGCAGACAGACCAGTGCGCGTTGGGATCGGATATAGATGTGCGTCGCATCCACCGCGGGAGCCCCGAACGTCCACGATTGTCCCGTCTGCAGCTTCGCGTCCAAGGAGTGCCAACGAATCGATGCCGGCGAGAATGGCTTGTCGGTGTCGATCTCAAAGAGCATGCCTGCGCCAGCTTGCCAAAAAAGTTGTTGGCCAAGCCTGGTTGGCCAGGGCGGATTGGTGTGGCCAAAGCCGCCCGACTGAATGCCGCGAGGCGTGCCGACGCGCATGTTGACGACTTGCCCCGCGGCGTTCGCGATCCCCTTCGTAAACTGAAACGACTTGCTGTCCCAAACCGTGCGACCCGCCAGCGCCTGAATCGGCGCCTCGATGAGCACCCATTGGCGATTTGCCACATCTAGGCAGCCGATCGCCGACGTGTCGTAACGCCAGAAGTAGATGTGATCGCCGACAACATGCACAGTCGAGGGCGTTGGGAACCCTTTGTTGCGCAGTGTGGGTTGGCGGAACTTTGCCGCGAACGGCGCCTCCCGATAGCCATTCGACTCATCGCTCCATGCGAAGTAGCGGTCCGGTCGCTCCATCGAGAATCGGTCGGTGACCTGGCCGTTCTCCGGATCGACCAATTGGAACTCGGTGCGCGGACCTGCCGAGACCGTGACGACGAACTTCCCTCGGCAGAGCTGATTCTTCTGGTGCGGGATGGCGGGCGGCAATTCAAAGCTCCGAATGGGCTCTCCGTTCTCGAGCGAGATCAGATAACCGCGGCGTCCTTGGCCAAACTTCCAATGCGACAAGTCGATCATCGACGCCACCAGCACCGGCTGCTCTTTCCAACGATCCAGTGCGTACTGTGTGGCGTGCGTTAGCAGCACTGGCGATATCCAGCGCTCCTCGCCCGTGCGCAAGTCGATTCCGTGCAACTGGTAGAACGGCAAATCGGGGTGTTTCTCATTGCCCGGCACAGCGATTCGCTCAGACGGCAGCGCCACGATCAACAGCTCGCCATGAAGGAACATTCGACAGTTCTTGATGTCGGGATCCGGGGCCTGCCAGGTGCGACGCCAGCGTTGCCTGCCGCTGAGATCGCAGCAGGCCAGGCAACCGTTGAGGTTGTGGAACACCACGCAGTCGTCGTTCGCAACGGGCGCCAGGCTCGTCGCGTCATGCCACGACTCGAGCACCTTGCCGGCGAACGTGCCGGGCAGCGGCAACTCCCAAAGCAGCTGCCCCGTTCGCCGCTCGAAGCATTGCCCGACGATGGTGTCGCTATAGCTGAAACCCGCTCGCAACGGCTGCGAGATTGGCGCGTGCACCGTGAGGTACAGGTGTTCGCCGTGCAGGCAAACATCCGACTGCCCCGCTTCGCTAAGCGGCGTCTGCCAGACCGGCTCCGCCACAACCGGCTCGGCCGCGACCGGCTCGGCCGCAATTGAGAAGTGGCGAATCGGCGCCAGCGTTGACGCGACGACGATCAGCGGAACCAAAACGCCGAACAGGCCGGTGGCGGCGGCGAACCGTCCAACTCGCCGAATCCTCGCGGTCATGCCAACACCTCCTCCATGACGCCTGTGCTGTCGGAGAACCGCTCGACGGGCACATCTAGCTGACGCAAGATTGTCAGCAGCAAGTTGGAAAAGGGAAGATCCGCATTGGCAAAGTCGTGGAAACTTCCCTGGCGAACGCCTAGCCGCTGGCCGCCCGCGAGCAGCAACGGATAGTCGCGGTTGACGTGCGTCTTGCTGTTGCTGCAGCCAAATAGCACGAGAGTGTGATCCAACATCGTGCCGCCTGCCTCGGGCGTGTCGGCCATCCGGCGCAGCAGCCCCGCCAGCAAGTCCGCTTGAAACTTGTCGTACGTCCCCAACTGCTCCATCGCCTTGGCGCCGCTGCCGGCAGCGTTGTGGGCAAGCAGATGGTGGTTGGCGTTCAAGCCCAGCGCATTCTTGGGCATGTCGTCCCAGACACCGCTGCCCATCGTCTGCAGCATGTACGTCGCGTAGCGCGTCGAGTCGGTGCGGAACGCGAGATAAACCAGACTGTACATCGTCTCGATGAACACGGCGGGCTCCGCCACGGTCGCTTTCAACGCCAAATCCTCGCCGCTCACGTCAGGCTTGGGCGTGTCCGCCCATTGTCGCATTCGCGCGATATTCCGCTCGACCGCGCGCACCGATTCGAGATACGAATCGATCTGCCGATTGTCTTCGAGACTGACGCGGCGTTTTAGATCGCGGGCTGACTCCAGCACGCGATCGACAAGGTCGCCGTTGCGCTGATAAAGCGTTTTCTCCTCGGCCACCACGGCCGGATCCGAATTGAACAGCCGGTTATAGAGGCGAGGCAAGTTGTTTTCCGACGGAATCGCGCGTCCGGTGCGATTGTAGGACAGAGTGTGTGAGCCGCCGCGAATGCCAAGGCCGCCTTCGTTGCCCAGCACCAAGCTCGGGAAACGCGTCTCCTTCCCGTGATGCATCGCGGCCACTTGATCGACCGAGGGGCTGATCACGCTGGCCCGCGGGTTGCTGCCATTGAGAAACGAGTCGGCCGAAGAGTGCCCGTTGCTGACCACGACGCCGGGATGATCGAGGCCATAGAACACGGATAGCTGCTGTTCCAGCGGCTGCAGCGCGGCCGTCGACTTGCCGAACTTCATCCGCCCGTCCACGACGCGCGGATACCAGCTCCAGTCGCGCGATGGGTGATCGTCCTTGCCGTGCGGCGTGATCGCGAAGCCATGTCCCACGTAGAGCCCCAGGAACCGCTTGGGCGCGGGCTGTGCAGAGTCTGCGGCCAGCGACTCGAGCCGTGGCAGCATCATGGCCACACCGGCGCCGTACAGAAACTGTCGGCGAGATGCGTTTGTCAATCGGTTCATCGCGTTTCCTCGGGCAACGGCGTCGACACGGGCAATGCGGGCGCCAGTCCCGCGCCGTGGGGATGGCGAAACAACGGATGCAGCACAATCGCGGCAATCAACGCGGACATGCGATGGTCGTGCTGGCGAAACGACTGCGACACCGACTCGATCGCATCGTGATCGCGATAGGTCAAGGGTCTTCCCAGCGCAGTCGAGAGCATGGTGGCACTGAAGCCGCGAGCAAACGATGCGGAGAAATCCGCTCGCAGCCGTTGTTGCAGCTGCGACATGCCAGCCACTTCGGCGCCGCGAATCTCGGCCTGACTTTCGACAGGCAGGCGCAGGCGTCGCTTGCCGTCCGGCAGAATCTTAAGAATCCGATCTCGAGTCTTGCCCGTGGCGTCGTATGCCTCCATGGCGATGCCCCACGGGTCGATGTCCTTGTGGCAGTCGTAGCAGACTCCCGTGCGATGAGCCGCCAGCCGCGCTTTGGTCGACCACGCCTCCGACTCCGGCGCGTCAAGTTCATCCAGCGCCGGCACGGCGGGCGGCGGATCGCGCGGCGGATCGCCAAGCAGTCGACCTCGCAGCCAAACGCCGCGTTGGACGGCATGCGCGTCTTCGCCGGTTGAATGCGCGAGCAAGAATGCGGCCTGAGTCAACACGCCGCCTCGCCCCGGAGGCGCCGGCACGCGCCCGAATCGATGGCCGCTGTCAGGCGCGGGCAGCTCATAGAATTTGGCCATCATGTCGTTGACCACGACAAAGTCGGACGCGAGCAGATTCAAGCAGCTCAGCTCGTCGCGGAGCAGCACGTTGAGGAACGCGACCGACTCTTGCTTCATGTAGTGCTTAAACTGCGGATTCCACCAGCCGTAGTAGTTCGGATTCACGGCAACTTGATCGAGCCGCGAGAAGGCGAGCCATTGGGACGCGAAGTCCGCTACGAGGCGATCTGCACGACGATCGGCCAACATCCGCTGCGTCTGTTTCGCCACCTGCTCGGTTGAGAGCTCGTCGTCCGTGTCGGCCAGTCGCAGAAGCTCGTCATCGGGAACACTTCTCCACAGGAAGGCCGCCAGCCGCGACACCAGCTCGAAGTTTTGCAGCCTTGCGGACGTCTCCAGGTCGGTCAGGAACAGAAACCGACTGTCCGCCAGCACGGCCGCCAGCAAATCGCGCAGCGCCTCGGCCTGCGTCGATGAGCGAGCCAGCGTGCGCTGAATCAGATCGTCCAGCGACTCCGTCTCCGCCTTGGTTAGTGGCCGCCGCCAGGCGCGCGCCGCAAAGTCGCGAACGGCTTGGGCGATCGACGCGTCCGTCAGTTGGTCGCCTTGCAGGAATGGCTGCATGCTGCGCGGAGGCCACTGCCAGGGCAGGTCGAACTCAATCCGCTCGATCACCACATGACTGGTGTCTTCCATCACCTGCTTGTAGACAGCGGGCTTTCCCATGGTGAGATGCTGGGCGCCGGCGTGTGATCGCTTCAGCCAGTTCTGCCGTCCGAACTCCTCGCCCCAGGCGTCGATCCATTGGTCGTCCGCGCGGACGAAGTGGCCATCGCCATGCAGCACCCAATCTTGATTCTTCACCGGCTTGTCGGACGGAGATCGCAGTGGCGAGCAGTTCTGCACGGTGATGAAACGATATTTGAAGTGCGTCTCCACGCCGTAGGGATCTTCGTCCTCGCGGACCGGCGCCGGGTCGACTCCCGGAAAGTCGGCCACGTTGCCAAACACCTCGAACTCTTGCGTGCCGGGCCGAGCCTCGACGGTGAAATTGTCCACCGCGTGCATCGGCGACTTGAAGCCCTTGTCCATGAACACGGTCATCTCGTGTCGAGCTCGCTCGCCGCCCTGGCGCGGCGGCTCATTGCGGACTCGCAGGCGCACTCGAAACTGGCCCGATTGTCGATTGTCGTGCAAGTAGATGCGGAAGAAGTGGTTCGGCGGCAGCGGTATTTGAAATCGATCGCCGAGCCATTCGGGGCCTCGGTAAGGCTTGTGGTGACGCCTTTGTCCGTGAGCCAGATCGTTGCGGCTCAAATAGTGCATCTGCTCCCAGTCGTTGCCGCGCAAGCGGTAGGGCTGAGGAGGGTTCTGCAAGTCCGGAATCGCCTCACGCAAGGCAGCTTGCAGCGTCTGCAGATACACCTCCATGTAGCCGCCCGACAGCTCCAACGTCGACTGCATCGACTCGCCATGCTGCCCGACGGGATCTTCGATCAAATCCCGCGAGTAGTCTCGATCGATCGCGAGCAGATCTTTCCAGCTCCACGCGATCTGCTGATTCGTCAGGCGCAGCGCGCGAAAGTCGCGCGAGCCGGCGTCCGCCAGCACGCGGTCGAGCCGCGCTCGGACCTGCTCGAGGAACGCCTGTCGGTCCTTGTCGGCGGGCGGCGCCGCCTTCGCCGGCGGCATATCGCCTCGCTGAATGTTGTGCAGCACATCCTGCCAATGGGCAAAACGCTCGGGAGTGAACTCAACGGGCCCGGCAAGATCGACACCGCCGGACGCTTCCTCGCCTTGATGACAACGAACGCAATGCCGTTTCAGAAAACCCGCCAGCTCATCAAGTGGCTCGTCCGCCACGACAAGGCCATGACCACACAGCCCAGCGGCGATCAGCATCGCCCGACAAACGGATCTGATTGCACTCGGCATATTCACAACTCACGTAACAGCGGACTTTCGGCGGGCGATACTCGTTCGCGCCCTTTGCGTAGCATGGGCGCCTCGCCGCGCCTCGCCCGTGTCTTCGCGCTCTTCCTACGCGTGGTCTCGGCCACACGGGGGCGAGAATGCGGCGAGGAAGGACGGCTTGCTGCGAACTTTCATGCATCGCCAATCGACATCCAGTATAGTCCAGAAGCCCCCGGCCCTGATGGCCTTAATCGTCCTAATGGCAATGACACAACAACAATCAGCGGAGCATGGCGTGAAGCGAATCCTCCTACTCGGTTGTGCCGGACTCCTGACACTGCTTTGCGGGCAACTCGCCAGAGCCCAACAGCCGAGCAAGCCGAGCGAGCCGAGCGAAACAATTGAACTGGGGCAGCGTCGCGAGCTGTTTCTCGACGACCTGCTGATCGGCGAGCTCGATGGCACACAGCTCAAGATGCACGAGCCTCACCGTCTGCGCCGGATGCCTCCCCGCCCCTTTGGCCACTACGCCACGGTGCTTCACGACGGCGACAAGCTGCGGCTCTACTATCGTGGCGACAAACGCCCCGGCGCCCATTGGCGCAACGGCTGGGGCCAATATCACGAGGGCGAGGTCACTCTGTATGCGGAGAGCAGCGACCGGGGTGTCCATTGGACAGAGCCCAACTTAGGCATCCACGATGTGCCCGAGATGCCCAAGGGCAACGTCGCGATCGACATGAGCGACGACACCTTTCTCGTCACGCACAACTTCACGCCTTTCATCGACACGCGCGGCGATGTGCCCGCCAACGAGCGATACAAGGCGCTGGGGGGAGGCCGCTATCCGCCCGCCAACTGGGGCGGCTGGAAGTCGCCCGACGAGCGTGAACTGCTGCGAAAGAAATATGGACCAGGCGGACTGAAGGCCTTCGCCTCGGCCGACGGGTTGCACTGGCGATTGCTGCAGCAGCGGCCCGTGATTGACGAAGAGCTCGGCAGCTTCGACTCGCAAAATGGCGCGTTCTGGTCCGAGGCCGAGCAGCAATACGTCTGCTACTTTCGCTGGTTCGACCAGGGCCGACGCGCGATTCGTCGCGTGACAAGCCCCGACTTCCTGAATTGGTCGGAGCCAGTGGACATGCAGGCCAATGAGCCCGGCGAGCATCTCTACACCAGCTGCACACATCCCTATTTTCGGGCGCCTCACCTGTATGTCGCCTTGCCAACGCGATTCCAGGCCAGCCAAGGCGCGATCACCGACATCGTGTTGATGGCCACGCGACCGGGCAGCAATCGTTATCACCGCCACTTTAAGGAAGCGTTTCTTCGGCCCGGGCTCGGCGAACGGGGTTGGGGCAATCGCGCCAACTACATTACGCTCAACGTTGTGCAGACCAGCCCGACCGAGATGAGCCTGTTTATGTACGGAGGCGCGCAATACGTGCTGCGGCTCGACGGCTTCATCTCGATTCACGCCGGCCATCGAGAGGGGCAATTCATCACAAAGCCGTTCACCTTCACCGGCGACCGCCTCGAGCTGAACTACTCGACCTCCGGCGCCGGGCAACTGCGAGTCGAACTGCAGAACGCCGCTGGCGAGCCACTGCCCGGCTTTGAATTGGAGTCCTGCGACCCGCTGCGAGGCGACGCCATTGCCGGCGACGTGACCTGGAGCGGCAAGTCGGAGCTCGACGCGCTGCGTGGCCAAACGGTGCGAGCGAAGTTTGTGATGAAGGAAGCCGATCTGTACTCCATGCGTTTTCGCCAGGAGAACTAGCGTTGCGAGGAATCACCTCAGCCCTCGCAACGGGGAATCGCTTGTAGAAAATCCATCGAGCCTGTTGAAAAGTCCTCGGCCAAGCGACGCGAAGGCGCGGGCTGGTATCGCAATCCCATTACTCTCTGACGGCCTCCCATGCAGCCGCTGGCAATCATCGTGATGTCCATGCTGATGTCGATCACGTACGGCATTGCGCACGATCAAATCACTGCGAGATTGTGTTTGGAGTACTTCACCGTGTTCCACCCGCAAGTGTTTCCCGGCCCGGTGGAGGATCCCACAGTGATCGCACTGGTGTGGGGCGTGCTGGCGACCTGGTGGGTGGGGCTCATTCTCGGCGCGGGCCTGGCGATCGCCGCTCGAGCGGGGTCCAAGCCCAAGCGGACCGTCGGCGAGCTCGCCAAGCCGGTCGCCACGCTGATGCTGGCGGCGGCCGCGGCGGCCGTGGCGGCGGGAATGGTCGGCCACTTTGCGGCCAGACTGGGGTGGGTGTACGTCGCGGGAATCTGGGCTGAACGGATTCCAGCGGAACAACACATCTGGTTTCTGACGGATCTCTGGGCACACAACGCCAGCTATGCCGTGGGTTTTTTGGGTGGCCTGCTGTTGATGCGCAGGGTCTGGCGCAGCCGCGACCCTCATTCTCAATCGGGAAATACCGCGCATAATGAGCTGTAGGGAGTTCCGCGGCCGGGCGGCCTTGCCAGCCCCCCAAACACCAACGTGAGGGTCCACGAGTCGCTATGCCCAACAGCCTGCTGGATCATCCCGCGATCAGCGGCCGCTACCTGTTTCCCCAGGCGCGTCGCATCCCTCAGCCGTTTGTCGTCCAGGTGGAGGGCGCCGAACTGGCGTGTCACCGACATGTCAGTGACCCGAACTGGCCAACCTTGGTGCATTTCCACGGCAACGGCGAGGCTGTCGCGGACTACGTGCCGATGTTCGCCAACGCCTACATCGGCTTGGGCCTGAACCTGTTGCTGGTGGAATACCGCGACTACGGCGACTCAACCGGCGAAGCGCAACTAGCGGCCATGCTGGGAGACGGCGAGGCCGCGCTGCATGCGGCCGCGGTTGCGCCCGAGAGAGCCATCGTCTTTGGCCGCTCGATCGGCTCGCTCTACGCGTTGGAGCTTGCTCGGCGCCAGCCAAACATCGCCGGCCTCGTGCTGGAAAGCGGCATCGCCGATCCTGCCGAACGGTTTCTGACCTACGCCGACCTGGAAGGCGCCGGAATCTCCGAAGAGGAGGTGCAGCGCGAGACCCGGCGGCTGTTCAACCATCAAGAGAAACTTAACCAATACGCGCGACCGCTGCTGGTGCTGCACGCCGAACACGACTCACTGGTCGAGATCTCCCACGCCGAACGCAACTTTCGCTGGGCCGCCAGTGGGCGAAAACGGTTGGTGCGGCTGCCTCGTGGCGACCACAATACGATCTTCTCCGCCAACATTCAGCAATACATGGACGAGCTCCGCGACTTTGTCGAATCGGTGTTCGTTCCTCAACAGTAAACCGCACAACTAACCGTTCACTACCTGAGATTCACCATGCGCCACCGCTCACGCATTGCCTTGCTGTCCCTAACCCTGCCGCTCGCGGCCTTGCTCGCCATGCCGGCGCACTCGCAGGAGATCGTCGACAGCTGGCGCTATCTGCTGCGACGCCCTGCCGATGGCTGGCGCCGCGCCGACTTTGACGACTCCGATTGGCTGCAGGGCAACGGCGGCTTCGGCATGTTCGACACCCCCGGCGCGCGCGTGGGAACGACCTGGGCAACCAACAGCATCTGGCTGCGCAAGACCTTCCCCTTGTCGTCGATTCCAGCCAAACCCGCGCTGTTCATCCACCACGATGAGGACGCCGAGGTCTTTATCAATGGACAGAACGTCGCCACGCTCAAAGGTTTCTCCACTAAATATGAAATCGTCCCGATTCCCGATGACAAGCGAGGCGCCTTGCGAACCGGCGACAACGTGATGGCGGTGCATTGCCGGCAGACCGGCGGCGGCCAGTTCATCGACGTGCATTTGATCGACAGCGAGAACCCACCCACACTGCCGGCGCCGAAGCGCAGCACCAAGCCGTTTCAGTCCGAGCTGATCACGACGTGGGGTGAGAGCGTCACGGCCGAGAACGCTTGGACCGAGTACCCGCGGCCGCAATTGCGGCGCCCGCAATGGCAGTGCTTGAACGGGCACTGGGACTACGCGGTCACCGCCGAAGAGCAAACGGAGACACCCGACCAGTGGAGCGGAAAGATTCTGGTGCCGTTCTGCCTGGAGTCGCGACTCGGCGGCGTGCAGCGTCTGTTGGCCGGCAACGAGGCGCTCTGGTATCGCCGCACGTTCCGGGTTGAGTCGCCCGGCGAGCGGCTGCTGCTGAATTTCGAGGCCGTCGACTATCGCTGCGAGGTGCGGGTCAACGGGAAGCTGGTTGGCCGGCATCAAGGCGGCAACACCCCCTTCGCGTTGGACATCACCGCGGCAGTTCGCGACGGCGACAACGAGTTGGTCGTCCGCGTCGAGGACGAGACGGAGGAGTTCCAACTCCGCGGCAAACAGACGCTCAATGCGCGCGGGATCTGGTACACGCAGGTGTCAGGAATCTGGCAGACCGTGTGGCTCGAGTCCGCTCCTGCCACCTATATCGCGGACGTGACGTTGTTGCCACGCGCCCAAAGCGGCCAGTTGGAGGTCGCGATCGAGACGGGCGGAGCGGAGCAGACCGCGACGCTCGAGGTCGCGGTGCGCAGCGGCGACACGGTGGTCGCGCGTGGCGTCGGCAAACCGGGCGAAAGCAAGCTGACGGTGATCATTCCCGAGCAGCACCGCAAACTATGGTCGCCCAACTCTCCGCATCTCTACGATCTCGACATCCGCTTGGTCGGCGCGGACGGCAAGCCGCTCGACGCGATCGAGTCCTACGCGGGACTGCGCGACGTCGGCAAGGTTAAGGACGCTGACGGGCATTGGCGATTCACGCTCAACGGCAAGCCACACTTTCACTGGGGACCGCTCGACCAAGGCTGGTGGCCCGACGGATTGCTGACACCGCCGTCGGATGAGGCGATGCTGTTCGACATCCAATGGCTCAAGCAGGCGGGCTTCAACATGATCCGCAAGCACATCAAGGTCGAGCCGCGTCGATACTACTACCACTGCGACCGGCTCGGCATGATGTTGTGGCAGGACCATGTCAGTGGCGGGCCAAACCCGCCCTGGACTCGGCTGGCTCCTGACCCGCGCGACGCCGACTGGCCCGACGATCACCATCAGCAATTCATGGTCGAGCTCGAGCGCATGATCGACGAGCTCGAGAGCCATCCGTCGATTGTCGTGTGGGTGCCGTTCAACGAGGCTTGGGGGCAGCACCGCACGGTGGAGGTCGGTCAATGGACTTCGCGACGCGATCCCTCGCGGCTGGTCAATGTCGCCAGCGGCGGCAACTTCTGGCCCGCTGGCGACGTCGTGGACGCTCATGCCTATCCCCACCCCTCGTTCCCGTTCCAGCGAGGCGAGGGCGGCCGCTTCGACAACTACATCAAGGTCATGGGCGAGTTCGGCGGCCATGGCCTGCCCGTTGACGGACATCTCTGGGATCTGAACCGCCGCAATTGGGGCTACGGCGGCTTGCCGAAGGACAAGGCCGAGTATCGCGAGCGATACCTGACTTCTCTGCGGATGTTGAACGAACTGCGAGCGCAGGGCATCGCCGCCGGCGTCTACACTCAGACAACGGACGTCGAAGGCGAGATCAACGGGTTGATGACCTATGACCGCAAAGTGATCAAAATTCCCGCCGAGGAGCTCGCCAAGCTGCACCGAGTGTTGTTTGAGTAACTGACCACCGAGTTGAACCACGAAGCACTCGAAGAGCACGAAGGACCGAGTTGGGAGGAGCCCGATCCGGAATTCGGAAGGCATTTCCACTCGTGCGTTAGCGTTTTTACTTCAAACCAGCTGGCTGGATTCAACAATGTTGGACATTGAACGCCAGGCAATGCAAATGTTGCTTGCAGGCGACCATCCAGCCTTGGAAACACTGCGGCAGCAGTTCGAGCAATGCCATGTGTTGGCTCGCGACATCACTGATGTTGGCTTTTTTGCGACCTTCGAGGTTCGTAGAGATGCACCGCGAATTCATTCCCGGCAGCGACTGGTGATTGGCGACGTCTGCGCGGATGTTGAGAGGCTCGCAGATGGCTGCGGATTTCTGTTGTTCGTCGACGACGGCCTGCTCCAGATGCTGGAGTGTCATCTGTGGGGCGGTGACAGCCTGCCGCCGAACGCTCGCTACACCCGCTTCTATTACGTCCATCGGCGCCCCCCTCCGCGAGTCACAAAGACCCAAAAGCGAGACGTCGAGGCCCTTTATTCACTCCTTGAGATGTAAAGCGGGAAGCCCCACTTCATGAAGACTTATCACGTCAGCTTATTTCGCCAAGCGGTGTTCTATGTGATGTGGGCGACCTTCGCCGGGCCGTGTCTCGTGGGCGGAACGCTCGCTAAACATGAAGGCGTGCTGGTCGTTGGCATCTTCATCAGCATCTTGTTCGCGCCTGTATTCGTGTTGGTCTCCTGGCTCGTGCGGCTCAACCTGTCCGAGGAAGGCGTCGACCTGAAGCAGCTGGGATACTCGTTGTCCACGCCGTGGAGCAACGTCGTCGAGTTCGACGCGACGCGAGGCAGGGAAGGCTTTGTCTTGCGCGAGGCCATGGAGTGCAAAGGGGCCTATAAACTTGCGAATGTGGTCGGTCGCTCTGTGGGAGTCAACAATCCCATCTATCGAGGCGGCAGGCCCGACCTGGTCGCGCAGCGACGATTTATTCCAATCGAGCCGTTCGGATTCTGGATTCGTCACGGCACACTGCGGGATGTCATTCAACAGTTTCTCGACTCGAAAGAATCGACCGAGCACAGCTCCGACGAACAGCCAACGCACTGATGCCCTGATGCCCGCCTGTCTTGAAAGAACTTTAGCCAGGACACAAAACCATGCCGCTCCTGCTAATTCTGATCATTCTGAGTATCGCGATTCCCATCGCTTGGCTGCTCTCCGAGTTCTATTCGGATCGTCCGGCAAGAATTGCTCTGGGTGTGCTTGCGATCGCGACGTCATTCGGGATCGCATCGCTCGTCGGCTCCATAGTCCGCGGCCTCGAAGGCATGCGTGCCAACGTCTACTTTTCCGAAGCCACCAAGGACTTGATCCAAAACACGATCATCGAGCTGGAGAACAATCGGCCGGATGTTGTGTTGCGCGAGCTAAAGAACTTGCGCAGCGAGTTTCGCCCCACTTACGAAACACGCGATGAATACGACACTCTCGTAGATCGCTACATACATGCAATCTCCTCGTCGCCGGTGGAACATGAGGGCGGCGCTCGCGAATGGTCGCATGAGCTGCAGGGAGACAAGTCCACGGCCGCCGACACGAGCCCTGCACCACCATCCGCTGCGCCCAAGTCCCCGCAAACCGACGAGTGATCGTCAGAGAGCAGCGAGGTTCGGCGATTCGATCCCTCGATTACGCTTCATGACTCTCGAAATAAGGGCCTAAGGACGGCCCCAGCGGCTGCGGAGCGCGTCAAGCAGGACGGCGATGACGATCACCGCTCCGGTGATGATCTGCTTGTTGGCGTCCGACACGCCAAGCTGCGCGAGGCCGGTTTGGAGAACGGCGATAATCAGCACGCCGATGAAGGAGCTGATCACGCTGCCGCGGCCGCCCATCAGGCTAGTGCCGCCGATCACGCAGGCGGCGATCGCCGACAGCTCGATGCCGATGGCCGCGTTCGGGTCGGCGCTGGACAATCGCGAGGTCTGCGCGAGACCCGCCAATCCGCAGAGGGCGCCACTGATCACGAACACGGCGATCGAGTACGGCGCCGAGCGAATGCCGGCCATCCGCACGGCCTCCTCGTTGGAGCCGATCGCCACGCAGTAGCGGCCAAACACGGTGCGTGTCAGCAACAGTTGCCCCACCACCACGGCGCCCACCGCCGTCAAAAATGCGGGTGAAAGCATCAGCCCCGGCAGCGGCTCGCCAAACGACTCCACGGCCGAGCCGATGTATTTCGTCTGCGAATCCGTGACGACCTTGGTGGCTCCCCGCGCCATCTCGAGCATCCCCAAGGTCACGATAAACGACGGAATCCGGCAGCCGATCGCCACCGCTCCATTAACCAAGCCGCACACGGCGCCGGTCAGCAAACAAGCGGCTGTCGCCGACATCAGCGACCAACCGCGGTCGACCATCAAGGCGCCTAACACAGCGGACGACAAGGCCAGCACCGAGCCCACCGACAGGTCAATGCCGCCGACGACCAGCACCAACGTCATGCCGACGGCAATCAGAGTCAGGTCGGGAATCTGGTTGGCGATCGAGATCAGCGTCGAGGGCTGCAGGAAGTTCTCGCTTCTCCAGCCAAAGACCGCCACCAGTCCCGCCAAGACCAGCAGCAAGGCGCCGTACTGCACGGCCGCCTCCAGCAGCTTTCCACGTGTCATCATCCGGCGCCTCGTCTGTCCAAGTATCCCGAGAAAGCTGCCTGGGTGACGAAGTCGTGGCGCCAACGCTCGGAGACCAGCGGAACGCCAGCGGGCTCGGGCGTTGCAGCCAGTCGTGTGATCGTCTCGACGAGCCGGCCGTTGGACATCACGGCGATGCGATCGCACGTCTCCAGCAGCTCGTCCACATCGCTGCTGACAATCACCAGGCCTTTGCCGTCGCTTGCCAGCGAGTCGAACAGCCGGTAGATCCGTCGGCGAGCGGCGACGTCGATGCCTCGCGTAGGCTCGTCGAACAGGAATACGTCGGCGTCGCGAACCAGCCACTTGGCGATCGCCACTTTCTGTTGATTGCCGCCACTCAGTGTGCCCACTCGCTGCTCCACGTTCGAGCATCGGGTCTCGAGCGCCTCGCACATCTCGCCTGCCGAGAGCGTCTCATCGCGCTGGCGGATCACTCCCCACCGAGAGAATCGGCGCCACAACGCTGCCAACGACGTGTTGACGCGAATGGATTGTGTGAGCAGAAGGCCGTTCTGTTTGCGGTCCTCCGTCACCATGGCGATCCCCGCCGCGACCGCGTCGGCCGGGCGCCGAAAACGCCTCGGCTCGGTGTCGCCTGCCAGCCGCACTCCGCCTCGGTCGGCCACGTCGGCGCCGAAGATCAATCGCAGCAACTCGGTGCGCCCCGAGCCGACAAGGCCAGCGATGCCCAGTCGCTCTCCTCGATGGAGCTCAAGCGTGACGCCCTGCACTATGCCGCCGGACAAGCCCTCGACTCGCAGCAGCACCGGGGACTGTGCGGCATCGCAGCCTGCTCGATTCCGCTCGGACTCATGCGCCGCGACGCAGGACGGCTCCGCCTCCTCGCCGCTCATCAGGCCGATCAGCTCCTCCGTCGATTTGGGCCGGCCGGCTTGTCCGTCGAACGTGCCGACGACTTGGCCATCGCGGAGCACCGAGACGCGCGTGGCCAGCCGCGCAACTTCGTCGAGCCGATGCGTGATATAGATGATGCCCACTCCCTGCTGGCGAAGCTGCTCGAGCCGCTGAAACAACGTCTCCGTCTCGGCGGCGCTTAGTGCCGCCGTCGGCTCATCCAGGATCAGCAGCTGGCAATCGCGATCGAGTGCCGCGGCGATCTCGAGCATCTGTTGGTGTCCGACGCCGAGCGATGCGACGGGCACATCCGTATCAACGTTCCGCAGCCCGAAACGGTCGAGCGCAGCGCGAGCTCGTTGTCGCAGTTCGCGTTGTCGAATCACGCCCGCGCGGGAGGGCAGTCGATTGAGCAACAAGTTTTCGGCGACGGACAGCGTGGGAATCAGATTGAGCTCCTGCTGCACGATCTCGACGCCGCGCCGCTCGGCCTCCTTCTTAGTGGTTGGCTCGTAGCGAGCACCATTCAGCATCATCTCGCCGCTAGTCGGCCCAACCAGGCCCGCCACAATCCGCACGAGCGTGCTCTTGCCGGCGCCATTGGCGCCCAGCAGCGCATGGATCTCTCCGCTCTCGACCGACAGCGAACACTCGTCCAGAACCGTCACGCTGCCGTAGCGTTTCGTGACTCGAGAGAGCTCGAGCAGGCTTTCCCCCGCGGCGTTCACTGGGACAGAGTCTCCGCCGTAATCAAATCGACAGGCGTCTCAATGTCCTCGGGCGAGGCTTTGTCATCGGCGAGCAGCTTCAGGGCGACTTCGATGCCGAACACGGCCAGTTGATCACCGTGCTGATCGGCAGTCGCCAGCACCTTGCCCTCGCGGATCGCCTCCTGCACCGCCGAGATGTTGTCGAACCCGACAATCAATAGCTCGCCGCGTCCGGCGCTCTTGGCGGCGGCAACGGCGCCGAGCGCCATGCTGTCGTTGGCGGCGAGAATGGCCTTCGCATCGGGGTGCTCGCTGAGCATTGAGGCGGCGATCGCATTGGCGCGGCTCATCTCCCACTCGGCCGATTGGCTGTCGACAATCTTGATGCCCGCCGCCTCCATCGCCTGACCGAAACCTTCTCGACGCTGCTGGCCATTGAACGAAGTGCGAATGCCTTCGAGCACACAAACGGCGTCGCCCGATTTCAATCGAGTCGCTAGAAAGTCCCCTACCTTCTTGGCGCCGGACTTGTTGTCGGGACCAACGAACGGAATCGTCACACCTTCCTGCTTGAGCACCTCGGCGTCGAGCCGGTTGTCGATGTTGACGACAACTACACCGGCCTTCTGCGCTCGGCGCAGCGCGGGCACCAGCGCCTTGGAATCCGCCGGAGCGATCACGATCGCATCGACCTTGGCGGCCACCATCTCCTCCACAAGCGCCACCTGTCGGCTCAAATCCCGCTCATCCTTGATGCCGTTGACAATCACCTCGTATTGGTCGGCATGTTCGCGCTGATGCTGCTCCGCGCCGGACGCCATGGTCGAAAAGAACTCGTTGGCCAGCGACTTCATAATCACCGCGACTCGGGGACGTTTGCCGCCGGACTCGGCGGACGAGCCGCCCGCCGAGGTTTGATCGGGTTGGTCGGCGCCGCCGCAACCGGCCATCGCGACGAGGCACGCAAGACAAAGAACTGCCGTGGGCAGCGACGAGAAGTGGCGTTTCATGAAAGTCATTCCGCAGATCGAGAAAGTATTTGTGTTGGCGCGTCGATTGGATCGGAGACGGTTGAATTGCGATTTGCGATTGGCGAGTCCGATCCCTCGCTCACGCTTCGGGTTTCCTTTTGAGGCGTGCCGGATTGGCGATTCCGATCCCTCGCTCACGCTTCGGGTTTCCTTTTTGAGGCGTGCCGGATTGGCGAGTCCGATCCCTCGCTCACGCTTCGGGTTTCCTTTTGGAGGCATGCTGGATTGGCGAGTCCGATCCCTCGCTCACGCTTCGGGTTTCCTTGTGGAGTCCCGGTTAGTAGTCGGAGGCGATTCGTTCGATCTCTTCGCGAGTTGCCATGCTGGGCTGGGCGCCGAGTCGCGAAGCCGCCAGTCCGCCGGCAATGTTGCCCCAACGGACCGCGTCCGCGAGATCTCCCGTCTCGCTCCACCGCACTGCCACGGCGCCGGCGAAGGCGTCGCCCGCGGCCGTAGTGTCGATGGCTGTCACCGATGTCGGCTTCACGAGTTGCACGCGGTCCTCGCACAGCAGCAAGGCGCCGCGAGAGCCGAGCGTCACCACGACAGCTCGCGCGCCGAGCTCGTGAAGTTGTCGCGCCGCCGCCTCGGCCGTGGCAAGGCTGTCCGTTTCCGAGTCGGTCTCCCGAGCCCGCTCCGTCAATGCCGCTGCCTCGGTCTCATTGGGGCAGATCAGGTCGACATCCAACAGCTCACGCGGCAATGCAGTCGTGGGCGCCGGGGCGGGGTCGAGAATCACTCGGACTCCAGCCGCCCGCGCGATACCGATGGCGCGAGCCACTGCGGCGAGCGGAACTTCCAGTTGCACGAGCAACACATCGCTTGATTCAATCAACGAGCGACAGCGGTCCACATCGTCGCAGCTGACGGCGCCATTGGCGCCCGGCACGACGACAATCTGGTTTTCGCCCGCGGCCGAGACCGCAATCAGCGCCAAGCCGCTGGGTGTGCCCGCCGTCGGTTGCACCTGCCGACAGTCGACTCGTTGTCGCTCGAGGTGCGAGGTGAGTCGAGGCGCGAAGCCGTCGTCGCCCACGCGGCCAATCAACGTCACCTCCGCGCCGGCGCGACTGGCCGCCACCGCTTGATTCGCGCCCTTGCCACCGGGAATCTCGTGGAACGATGTGGCCGTCAGCGTCTCGCCAGCGACCGGCAACTGAGGGCACCGAGCCACCAAATCCATATTGATCGAGCCCAACACGATCACGCGAGCCCGGCGCCCGTCTCCCTCGTCGGCAGCGTTCATCGCACCCCCGTGACCTGAGCGGGCGGCTGGCTGGACAACTGCACCAGCGCCTCGGTCGTGCGAATCCGATGTTCCTCGCGGACAATTAGATGTCGATCGCGCCCGCCAGCCGAGGCGGTAAAGCTGGTCAGCCCCTCATCGTCGACCGTGACGCGGCCAGCGGGCGAAACGAGGAAGTAACCGCGGTCCGGCCGCACCGCGTAGAGCACGGAAGTGAGGTCCCAGGTGGGGCGGTCGTGCGGCGGCGGATTGTAGAGCGTGTACGCTTCGGACAGCGGGTGGTGCGGGACATATCCGTAGTCCTGTTCGATGCTCTCGTGCGGATAGGTCAGCGTCTTGCCGATTTCGAAACCGCTCCAGACAATCGGCGACGGCCAATCCGCGATCAGCGCCTTGGCCGAGGGCAAGTCCTTGACCACGTTGTACTCCTTATGATCGTACAACTCGCCGCGATTGTTTTTGATCTGGGTAAACGCGCCCGCCATGATCGAGAGCAGCTTCACCTTCTGCTTGACCAGCTCGCGTCCGTTGAGCTTGCTGTGCTCGTCGGCGGGAGAGCGCAGCAGATTGGCGAGATTCGTCGAGAACCCGACCTGGGCGATCGCCACCGAGTGGTCCTCGGCCGCAGCCAGCGTCTTGCGGAGCACCGCCACTGCATCCGGCGCGTCCTTGCCGGATCGCAGGTCGTGCGGGTAGCGCAGCCGCTCACCGTCGCGCTGCTCAGCGAGCACGTTGAACTTGCCCGGCTCGGGAGTGACACCGCTGCGGCAGACGCCGATCGGCACATCGCCACGTCCATAGAACGTGTTGACCACATCCACGAAGGCCGCCGCGAGCTCGTGATCCTTGGTGATGGTGACGGCCAGCAGTTGGCATTCGCCGCGAGTCTGCAAGGCGTGAATCACTCCCAGAGCCAGCACGTCGTCACAATCGTTGCCGATGTCGGTGTCGAAGATCAGCGGGACGGGTTTTGTCGGCGGGGCAGAATCCTGAGCGAACGCGGGCGCCAAAGTCGCCGCGAGCAATCCGCAGCAGGTCCAAAAACCAATCCGCCCCGGCTGTCGCGAGAAGGTGAAACAGGGCAAATGCGTCATGATGCGTGTCCGTGGAGCAAGTACTGAAGTTGTGATCGGGCGACGAAGTGGCGTGTTGAAAAACGCGTGGTTGGCAGCTCTGATCCCTCGCTTACGCTTCGGGTTTCCTTGTTCTGATCCCTCGCTTACGCTTCGGGTTTCCTTTCGAGCCGGTAGGGAAAATTCCCCGCCGCCAAAGCCCGCTCAATGGCAAATGTCCGACTGGTGGCCCTCAGTAAACCCCAATTCTGGCCCGAGTCAACAGGCGGAAATCACGGTTCTCGCCAGAGTTTATGTGGAAGTGGCGCCCCGAGTTCCGTAGATTACTTTACATGGGGTAGAAAGCGAGCTCCCGCAATCTAGCACTCATTGGGTTGACGATGCCGGCGTTGCAACCAAAACGACTTCCACTCACCTGCGTCTGGCTGGCGTTGGTCGTGGTGGCCTCCCCGGCGGCAGCGGATGATGGCAGCTTCCCGGTCAAATCCAACCTGCAAGCCGGCGTCGCCAAGGTCGAAATCACGCCGGAGAAGGTCGCTGGCCTGATTGCGGCAGGGCATCGCCGCGAGGTCAACGGCGTCCGGGACCCGCTGCGGGCGGGCGTGCTGGTGCTCACCGACGGTGAGACCAAGGCCGCCATCGTGACGCTCGATCTGCTCGGCGCCTACGACGTCGTGGTCGAGCGAGTGCGCCAGGTCGTGGAGCAGGAGACAAGCGTCCCCGCTGCGCATGTGCTCGTCGCCGCCTCACACAATCACTCCGGTCCGCCCTGCGACCAGGATTCGCCCTGGCTGGAATCGGCGATGACAAGATTGCGGCAGGCCGCGCGGCAGGCCGCCAAGGAACTCCGCCCCGTCAGTGTCGGTTATGCCGAGGACCGGATCTCGTTCGGCATCAATCGACGGAAGGTGATCAACCAGCGCGCCGTCGTGCGGCTGAATCCCGAGGGGCCGAATGACCAGCGAGTCAAGGTGCTGCGGTTGGACGATGGCCGCTCGCTGACCCCCGTCGCCGTGTTGATGCACGCGGTCTGCCATCCCTGCTTCTTCACATGGGGAGACAAGGGCTCTCTGCCCTACCCCAACGGCTATCCGAAACTTAGCGCCGACTTCCCCGGCGAGGCGCAGTCGTTTGTCGAGATGTGCTACGGCAACCAAACCAGCAGTTTGTTTATGCAAGGCTGCGCCGGCGACATTCGCCCGAATCTGCCCGGTTATCCCTATCGCTGCGCGGACGAAGCCGACATCCAGTGGGCTGGTCGCGATCTCGGCGCCGCCGTCGTCCGCTCACTCTCCGGCAGCGTGACCCGGGAGGCGCTCGCCGACCGCGAGACGTTCTATCCGATTCGGGTCGCCTCGGGGCGAGTCTCGCTGCCGGGCAAGGAGAGTCGGATCGACGCCGAGTTGATGGCGATGAAGATCGGGCCCTACCTGCTACTGACGATGCCCGGCGAGCCAATGGTGGAGATCGGCTTCAAGCTGGAGAAGGCCCTGGCCGATCGAGCCCGTCCAATCATTATCGGTTACGCCAACGGCCATATCGGCTACATCCCGACGCAAGCTGCCTATAAAGTCGGCGGTTACGAACCCAACACCTCTAAACTGGCCCCCCAAGCGGAGCCGATAATCCTGACAGAGTTGAGTAAATTGGCAGATCGTGTGGTCGGCGACGTCTTCGAATCGTTTTCTAAACATCCGAAGGATGTGCAACGGCGTGAAGCCGAGGAGCGGGAGAAGCAAGAAAGTGAAACAACTTTCGATAAGTGACACCATGGTGTTTTCGGTCATCGCCTCGCTGGTGCTGGCCTTCTGGGGCGTTTGGACGTACCAGGAGCACTCGATCCTGGCCTTCCTGACCAGCGTGCCGATGCTGCCGACGATCCCGCTCGGAGCCGCCATCGCCGGCTTCCTGATCTCCGGCCGCGAGGGGGTCCGTGATTGGATCGTCTGGGCCTCGGTGGTGTCGCTGTTCTACGTGTTCGTGGCGGTGCCAATCATCACAGCTCAGGCTCAATAACCTGCGCGGCGGCAGGGCAACGGGTTTACAATAGGCGGGGGGTCCCATTCTCCACCGCCACCTCGAGCCCGCCTCATGCCGCGTTTTCTGCTCACGGCTGTCGCCGTCATCACCACTCTGCTGGCGTCGCCCGGCAACGCGTCGCCCCCGCCCAACATCGTGTTCATCATGGCCGACGATCTCGGCTGGGCGGATGTGGCGTTCCACCAGGGCAATGCGCCGACGCCGAGCTTGGACAAGCTCGCGGCAGCCTCGCTCGAGCTAACCCAGCACTACGTGGCGCCCGTCTGCAGTCCGACTCGCACGGGCCTGACCACCGGCCGCTGCTGGAGCCGCTATGGGGTGACGACTCCCACCAACGAGCGAGCATTGCCGCCCGACACCGTCACGCTCGCCGGAGCGCTGCGAACGCGCGGATATCAGACGTGCTTGATCGGCAAGTGGCACCTGGGCTCCAAACCGGAATGGGGGCCCAACCACTACGGC
>JAGQPF010000694.1 GCA_020426845.1 Planctomycetales bacterium | reverse complement strand
TAACGTCTGTCGCCCCTTCGGGGCTTTTGCGATTGGATTGCGTGGCTGTGCGTCGAGCCCCGACAGGGGCGACAGATGTTAGCCTTGGGCGCAAGCCGGCGCAAGCCCAAGGAACCGCGCCTCGCAGGTCAGCCTCGACGCATGACGCGCGCAACAGCCCCGACAGGGGCGACAGATGTTAGCCTTGGGCGCAAACCCAAGGAACCGCGCTCACTCGTTGGCTGAGCCCGGCACCAAGTCAAAGACTTCCTCCACGGGTCGCTCGAATACCCGCGCAATGCGGATCGCCAGCGGAAGTGATGGCGAATACCGCCCCGACTCCAAGGCCACTATCGTTTGGCGAGTCACCAACACGCGCTGAGCCAGCTGCTGCTGCGTCATTGCGCCGTGCTCGCGCCTCAGCTGGCGAATATAGTTCGCCAATCCATCCTTGTTGCGGAACGTCATTCGCTGCCCGGTCGTTGTCTCTGACATAATCTCAGGATGCTGCTCAATCGATCCAATTGCTGTCCACCAATGCGCCGTGTTCGGCAAACGGCGACTCCTTTCTAGAAGCTGATGCCGACGGACACGCGCGGGTAGGTGGGGTACGCGTACGGCGTCACGTAGCGCACCGAAGGGGCATACAGCGGCGTTGGGTAGGTCAGTCGCGGGTAGCCGATCGACGGCGCCACAATCACCGGTGGATAGACAGGCCGCGGATAGGTGACGCGCGGGTAAACCGTGCGAGTATACGGCCTGGCCACCGAGTAGTGATGGTGGTGCGAATGCGACGGCACCGCGTAGTAACTCGGCCCGTACAACGAGCGGCTATAGGTGCGATAGCCATACTGGGCCTGTGCGGCCGTGGCCGTGAGGCCCAGGCCGAGTCCAACGAAAGCGGCCAAGGCCAATCGACCGATCCACGCCCGCGAGGAACGCTTGCTCATCGTCTTTCCGTTCATCAATGATCTCCTTCCATTTGTGAACACTTCACATCTTGGCTCGACTTGGGCAAACCGGCAACGAATTTGTCGCAGCTCCGGTTCCCGTCCGCGAAGGCACTTCTCTTCACTTCTCTTCACCTCTTTTGTGGCACCTCTCGTGCCAAAGAGTGATTTTCCTGCCCGGCAGGGAGTAGCCCCAACCATCACATGTTATGATACGACCAAGCTTCCCCCGGCTCACAATCGCATCCACAAGTCCCGATATGTCCCCACGCTTCTCGCCCCCCCTCCCGCAATCCCCGCGCTCGCCGTCCCCAAGATGGGTCGTGTTCGCCGCGGTGATGACGGTGTTCTGGTTTGCCGCAACCGCCGAAGTCCACGCGGAAACCACTCCCGAATCGTCGCATGCGCCACTTTCGTTACGCGATGACGACACCGTCGTCTGGCTCGGCGCCACCTTCATGGAGCGAATGCAGCAATTCGGGTACTTGGAGTCCATCCTGCTTTCCGAGTCTCAAGCCACCCCGCTGCGATTTCGCAACCTCGGCTGGAGCGGCGATGAGGCGACCGGAATCTCCCGCGCCGTGTTCGGCGCTGTCGAAGACGGCTACAAGCGTTTGGAAAAGGACTTGGCGACCGCCAAACCCACGGTGGTTGTCGTGCAATACGGCGCGGTGGAAGCCGAGCACGCATCACTGGACGAGTTTCGGCAGCAAGTCAGTCGGTTGCTGGACACACTCTCCGGTACCAAGGCCAGACTGGTGCTGCTCTCTCCCCTACATCGCACCCAACCGCAGCCATTCTTCCCCGATCCAGCGAATTACAACCAAAAAGTTGACGCTTTATGTGAAGTTCTGGAGGCGGTGGCCAGTCAGCGTGAGCTCCCCTACATCGACGCTCGCGACCTGCTGAACGGAGTGGACTCCCACGACGGGATCGTCCCCTCGGCCGCCGGATACCGCCAGCTGGCGCCCCGGCTCGCCGAACGCCTCGGTTATCCGACCACCCATTGGTCGGTGGCATTGTCGCGCGACGGGGACCCCGTCGCCGCGGGCGCCTCGCTGGACAAGGTCAAGTGGACGGAGACCGGGGTCTCTTTCGAAGCCACCGACGAGCATCTCGTGGCGACCGCGGGCGAGAGCAACTCGCGACTTCGCGTGGCGGGATTGCCCACGGGAACGTACGCCGTGCGGGCAGGCGGCCTGCAACTCGGCTCCTTCAGCGCTGCGCAACTGGCCGCAGGAGTCTCGTTGCCCAACCGAGGCGGCGCGCCGCAGGCCGCTCAATTGCGCAAGACCGTGATGCAGGCCAACGAGCTGTTCTTCCACCGCCATCGCCCCCAAAACGAAACCTACTTGTTCCTGTTCCGCAAACATGAGCAGGGCAACAACGCGGTGGAGATTCCCCAGTTCGATCCCCTGATCCAGCAGACTGAGGCCCGCATCGGCGAGCTGCGCCGGACTCGGCCCCAACCCTACACCATCGCTCGCGAGAACTAGCCGCGGGAAGATGACAGCAAGCTGGCAGCCCGCCCGCCGCCAGCGTCAATTCCCTCGGCTTCAATCCTTGATTCAATCTCAAACGGCCCAGCCGCCGCGCCGCGTTCGACAGGCTGCGGGCCTAGCCCCCCGAGATGCATGCAATGCGATTCCGTTTGCCCTCGTTTTGCTCCCGTTCAGCCCTTGTTCTGACCTTGGCTACCTTGCTGGCCGCCCGGGCCGGCGTGTGTCACGCTCAACGCGACTTGAAGGACATCCCCGACGCGGACCCGGAGCTGGAGCGAAAGACATTCATCCTGCCCGAGGGCTTCGAGGTCAACCTCTACGCGGCGGATCCGCGGATCGCCAAGCCGATTCAGATCAACTTCGACGAGCAGGGACGTCTCTGGGTCGCCAGCAGCGAGGTTTACCCTCACATCAAGCCCGGCCAGCAGCCGACTGACAAGATCCTGGTGCTTTCCGACAACAATCAGGACGGTGTCGCGGACCAAACGCAGATATTCGCCGATGGGCTGCTGATTCCTACAGGAGTCCTTCCGGGCGACGGCGGCGCCTATGTGGTGAACAGCACCGAGCTGCTTCATCTGCGCGACACGGACAACGACGGCATCTCGGATCAGCGCCGCATCATGCTCTCGGGCTTCGGCACGGAGGACACGCACCACCTGCTGCACACATTGCGCTGGGGTCATGACGGCGCGATGTACATGAACCAGTCGATCTATATCCACAGCCACATCGAGACGCCCTACGGCGTCCGTCGACTGAACGGCGGAGGCATCTGGCGGTTCCGGCCGGACACGCTGCAGCTGGATGTCGTCTGCAGCGGATTCGTCAATCCTTGGGGCCATCACTTCGATTATTGGGGCCAGCAGTTCGCCACCGACGGCGCCTACGGCGAGGGCATCAACTACGTGTTTCCCGGCGCCGTCTACGTCACCGCTCCGGGCGCCAAACGCCGCCTGGAAGGGCTCAATCCCGGCAGCCCGAAGCACTGCGGATTGGAGATCGCCAGCGGCGGCCATCTGCCGGACGATTGGCAAGGCAGCATGCTTACCAACGACTTCCGCGCTCATCGCGTGTGCCGTTTCGTCGTTCGGGAAGACGGCAGCGGCTATCAATCCAAGCAGGAAGTGGAGGTGATCAAGAGCTCGCACGTCGCGTTCCGGCCGATCGACGTCAAGATGGGGCCCGACGGGGCCATCTACATCGCCGATTGGTACAACCCGATCATTCAACACGGCGAAGTTGACTTCCGCGATCCGCGCCGCGACCACGTGCATGGACGAATTTGGCGAGTCACCGCGAAGGGCCGCCCCTTGGTCAAGCGTCTCAACTATGCCGAGATGTCCACCGCCGACCTGCTCGCCGCGCTGTCGCGATCCGAGGAGTGGATTCGGCTCCATGCCAAGCGAGAGCTCGCGAAGCGAGACGCCGCCGAAGTGCTGGCGGCCGCCGAGCTGTGGCTCGAGCAAACTCAATCCGACGCCGAATTCGGCCACAACCAGCTTGAGGTGCTGTGGCTGCGCCAGATGATGCGCCAGCCCGACTTGGCGATGCTCGACAAACTGCTGAAGGCGGAGGATCACAGAATCCGCGCCGCGGCAATGCGAGTGGCCGTGCACTGGCGTGGCCAGCTGAAAGAGCCGCTGGAGGTGTTTGCGGCGGGCGTCGCGGACGAGCACCCGCGAGTGAGGCTCGAAGGCGTTCGCGCGTTGAGTGAGCTCGACTCCTACGAGGCGGCTGACGTGGCGGCCCGGGCGCTTGAGCAACCGATGGACCGCTTCCTCGACTTCGCCCTGTGGCAGGCGATGCGAGACCTCCAGGACGCCTGGCTGCCCGCCGTCCGCGACGGCAAGCAGAACTTCGGGGGCGACCTGCAAGCCCTGTCGTTCGCCCTGCGAGCGATCGACTCGCCGGACGTGGCCGGGCCCCTGATGAAGATCGTCAGCAGCGGCGAGATTCCCCCCGACCGTTTGGCTTCGACCATCGACCTAATCGCCTCCGTGGCCACGCCCGCGCAACTCGACCAGTTGTTTGTCAATCTCGCCGGCGAAGGCTGGACCGACGATCGCCGCGCAGTGGCGGTGATGTCGATCGCCGCCTCCACCCAGAATCGAAAGGTGCAGCCTGCCACCGATCAGTCAGCACGGCTCGGACAGTGGCTCGCCAGCGAGAACGTCGCCATGCGAATCGCCGCGTTGCGTGCCGTAGGAGGTGTCAAGGCAACGTCACTTACGAATCTCGTTGTCGAGGCCTTGGCCGATGAACGGAGCCAGGTTCGCGACGCGGCCTTGGAGGCCCTGGCCGACCTGCAGACTCCCGAGGCGCGCGAGGCGCTCGCCAACGCCGCCAAGCAAGGCAGCGCGGACGTGCGCCCCAGCGCGATCCGCGTGCTCGCACGCGTGGCGCCACAGGCGGCCGCCACCGAGGCGCTGGCCATGCTGGGCAGCGACAGCCAATTCGATGCCGCCCCGGTCGTCACCGCGCTGCTGTCCAGAAAGAACGGCGCCAAAGTGCTCGCCGGTGTCCTGGCCGAACGGCAGATCTCGCCCGCCGCCGCAAAGCGCATGCTCCGCGCCGCGCGAGCCAGCGGGGCGCCGCCGGAGCTGGTCACAGCCATTCGCGACGCCGGGCAGCTCGCAGCCGCCAAGTGGGTCGCCTCACCCGAGTTGATTCAGGAACTCGCGGCCGAGTCCATCAAGTCCGGCGACCCCCATCGTGGCCAGGCAATTTTCCGACGCCGAGAGCTGCAGTGCGCGAAATGCCATGCGATCGGGGGCAGCGGCGGAAAGGTCGGACCCGACCTGTTGAGCTTGGGCGCCAGCGCCCAGCCCGACTACCTCGTCGAATCACTGCTGAGCCCCAACGCCAAGGTCAAAGAGAACTTCCATGCGATGTCCATCCAGACCGATGACGGACTCGTGATCAACGGCATCGTCGCTCGAAAATCGGACACCGAAATTGTGCTCCGCGATCAAGACGATAAGGAGGTGACCGTCCGACTTGAGAATGTGACCGCCCAAAAAGAAAGCCGCTCACTCATGCCGGACGGCACCGTCGACGAATTGACCCGCCAGGAGCTGGTCGATCTCGTCCGATTCCTCTCGGAACTTGGCAAGACCGAGGAGTTCTCCGTCGGCCGGCGCCAATTGGTTCGCACCTGGCGGGCCCTGTTGCCCACCAAAGAAGCGACCCATCGCATTCGTCGCACGAGTTACGACACCGCCGCCTCCAATGAAGAGGTCCTGCAATTCGAGCCGGCCTACAGCCGTGTGAACGGCGACCTGCCGCTGGAGCAGTTGCCGGGCTTCATGAGCGTGACTTATGTCACACGTCAGCCCACGGCGCCGATCTCCTTCGTCCGCTGCCGCTTTGAAGTCACCCAGCCGGGCAAAGTCAATCTGCAATGGAACGATCAAAGCGGACTGACCTTGTGGATCAACGGCAAGCCCACGCCGATCACCGAGTCGTCGCAGCTCGACTGGAAGCCCGGCACCTACGACCTCACGATCGCCATCAATCGCGAGAAACGCAACCAGCCACTGCGTCTCGAACTGCTCTCCGAAGGCACCAGCGCAGCAGTGGCAATTGTCGGCGGAAAGTAGTAGCCAGGCGCGTTTTTGCCACCTCGGCAGCGATCGCGCGTGCGGGTCGGCGAAACCTGACCGTTTAGTCCGGTTATGCGCCGCTGGTAGCGTCTCGCTCCGCCGATACAATGGCGTCAAAGAAAAAGGGAAACCGACGTGTAAGCGAGGGATCGGAATCGCGAGTCCGGCCTCGCCTCTCGGGTCCTTTCTCAACAGGCCCTTTGGCAGGTGGCAACGTTCGGCGACGCTTCGTCCCAGCGTTCCATTCTTCACGAATTCCACCAGCAATCGCGGCGCAGATTGGTTGACGGCATGGCCAAGCTCTACTTTTATTACTCCGCAATGAATGCGGGGAAAAGCACGACGCTGCTACAGTCCGCTTACAACTACCGGGAGCGGGGCATGAATGCCCTGATGTTTGTCCCGGCCACCGACGGCCAAGGACGAATTCGCTCTCGGATCGGCGTTGAGGCAGATGCGCACGTCTTCGCCGCGGACTACGACCTGTACGTGCATATCCGCGACGTGCAAGAGGCCGGCCCCGTTCACTGCGTGCTCGTCGACGAGGCGCAATTCCTGACTCCCGCGCAAGTGCTGCAACTGACAATCGTCTGCGACGAACTTGGCATTCCGGTACTTTGCTACGGCTTGCGAACGGACTTTCGCGGCGAGCCGTTTGAGGGCAGCAAGTACCTGCTCAGTTGGGCCGAAGAACTCGTCGAGATCAAGACGGTCTGCCCAACCGGACAAAAAGCGACCATGAACGCACGACTGGATGATCGTGGCCAACGCGTGTGGGAAGGCGCTCAGGTGGACCCCGGCCACCACTATATCTCGCTAAGTCGCAAGGAGTTTCAGCTTCCTCGCATCTCGCCGATCCGTTATCGCAAGCCGAAGTGACCGATCGCTCCCTGCCGCTCGGTGGCGATGTAAGACAGACATGCCGCCACGACACGGAGGGGTCAACCTCGATAGGTCGTGGCGGGACGCCAGCGGTCGTGCATCGCGGCGAGATCTTCCGGCGTCAGCCGACGTCCCTGGACCAGCGAATGCTCGACGAGCATCTTGGTCTCCGCTTCAACTTCCGCGAAGAACTCGACTTGTCCACGAATGCGAGCGGCAATCAGCCGGCCCCCCTGCAACGCCAATAGATTGTTCGCCACGCTGGGGACTCGAGTCTCTCGATTGACCACTCCGGTGAGATTCAGCGGGTCGCAAGCGTTGACCAATACCCACGGGGGCAACTCGCCGCTTTCACGCTGCTGTCGAACTTCTCGGAGCTTTCCGACGCAGTCATCCAGGGCAAACTGCTCGCCGGCGACCCCACGAATAAACCGTCCTCCGCGAACTTCGCCGCGCAGCTCCATTCGTCGCAAGGTCGGCGCCAACATTCGCCACGACGGCGCAGCCACCTCACGCGGCAGCAGGTCCGCGAACAGCACGCCATAACGCCGAAGTAGCAATCGGCACCAGGCTTCCAGGCGTCGCGCCTGCTCGACCGGTTCCGGATCGTTGGCAAACAGCGACCAGCGCCCAGCCGGACCGGACAGCGATCTGGCTCGACGATGTGAGCGTGTGCTGCAGAGATCTCGGACGGCGCCAAACATGTCGGAGGTCACGACGCCGGCGGCGGACAGTTCTCGCAAGCCCGTGTCGAGGTGATCGGGCAACAGCCCGGCCTCGCGTTGCAGCTCCTGATAGAACAACGCGCCACGGCGCCGCAGCGCCTCGGCCACGGCTCGGGCGTAGGCATGGTGCTCCCCGTCCAGCTCTCGATCCATGGGCAGCAGCCACGGCAGATCGACGCGGAAGAACACGGAGAGCAACGCGTTGCGGTTTAGGTTTCCCCGGCTGGCCGCGCGCCGCTCCACCCCGGTCCGCGCCGAGTTATCGGCGCCGCCCGCTGCCGGACGGCCTGTCGCGTTCGCACGGGAAGTGCGCAGGCGGCCCCACATCAACTCGCCGGACATGAAGAGCTGATCGAGCCACTCAGGCTCATACTCGCAACAGCGCGGCGCGAGCAGGGATGACTCCCAGGCGCCCGCGGGCACTTCGTACCCCTGAAGCATGGCGACCGCTTCACGGACGCCCGCAGCCGTGCTCCAACTGGGTTGATGGAGTCGATGGTGGCGCACGAGAAACTCGACGAAGTCCTCGGGTTCCGCAGGCTCGATCTGACGCCGCAGGCCATCCAGCGTGCGTCGATGAATTCGCGCCAGCAGCCGTCGATCGCACCACTGCACCGCCCGTCGTCGACGCTCCAAGGCCAGATCCGAACTCTCGTCATCGGAATTGCCCGGTTCGTCCTGGACTTCCGAGACGAACTGGCCCCGCAGCACTGCCCCAAAACCCTCGAGCATCTCAAACGCTGCATGAACAGGTCCCACAGCCAATCCCAGCGCGTCGGCGACGGCCCCCGTGGAAACCGGCCCGCTGAATTCCACATGGCCGCGCACCAATTCGACCCAGGCGTCGGAGCGCTGCACATCCCCGTCCAACTCGTCGGGCAGGCGGATCGCCGGGGTCGGCACAGCGTCCGGATAGGCTGAGCGGACGACGGGCCATCGCTCCGCGGCGATCCAACGCCGCCGATGCGTCTCCTGCATGAGTGACGGAATTTCGAACTCGGCCGCGCGGCCGGCCGCCACAAGCTCTGCGAACCACGGCGACCATGCTGCGCAGTTCTCCGCCGCTGGCGCCACCATCTGCATCAGCGCGTCATGCAGCTCGTCGGCGTCGCGCACCGCTGGCTGCGCCTCGGCAACGACATTCAGAATCGCCTCCGGATCCAGCGACGCCAAGTCACGCACATCTTCCAGGCCGCGTCTTCCCGCCACCGCGCGGGTGCGGCGTTCCTCGAGCGGAGCACCGTCGAGAAAGGCGTATGGGTTCGCATTGAGCAGTTCTTGGCAGAACGGCGACGGCTCCCGCGTGTCGCGCGGCACCAATTCGACCGCGCCTTGCTGGATTTTCTCCAATACCTCCAGCCAACGGCGCAGGTCCATCGCTTCGTGGAGACAATCATTCATCGTTTGTCGCACGAGCGGGTGGCTGGGAATTTCCACATCGCCGTGATGATTCTCCAAGCAGCCGACCGTCTCGGGAAAGGCGGCGGCGAGCAGGTCGTCCGAACGAAATCGCTGCAGGTGAGGAGGCACTTTCTTGCCTGCCTGGCGCCGCAACACGGCCAGCGCTCGAGTGACATTCCAACGCCACCGCACTTGAAACATCGGCGCGGCCAACGCGGCCTGCTCGAGCAAGTGGCGGGCGTTGGTGGTGTTGATCATGGTGAACAACTGCTCCAACGGCAGACTGTGCTGCGGCGAGAGTGACAGCACAATGCCATTGTCGGTGGCGGCGGCCTGCAGCTCGAAATCGAAGCTGCGGCAAAATCGTTTGCGCAGCGCCAAGCCCCAAGCGCGGTTGATTCGAGCGCCCAGCGGAGCATGAATCACCAGCTGCATTCCGCCCGACTCGTCAAAGAACCGCTCGAACACAATTTTGTCGGCCGTCGGCGCCAGACCGATCGCGCGCACCTGCGCCGCGACATAAGCGACAGCCTGCTCCAGCGCCCGCTCCGGCGGCTCGCATTCCAGTGCCAGCCACTGCTTGGCAGCCTCGAATCCATCCGCCAAACGGGTCTGGAGCGAGTCGCGCAGATCCGACAGCTCGCGGGAAAGCTCAATCGTGCGGCCAGGCGCCTCGCCAAACCAAAAGGGAACGGTCGGCGGGGCGCCTTTCGCGTCGCGAACCACCACCTGCCCATCACGCACACGCGCGACTTGCCAGGACGTGTTGCCGAGCAAGAAGATGTCGCCTGCGGAGCTCTCGATGGCGAAGTCTTCGTCCAGCGACCCGACATAGGTGCCGTCGTCCTCGACAACGACGCGATATTCTGCATTCTCGGGGATTGCGCCTCCCGAAGTGATCGCCGCCAGTCGAGCGCCGCGGCGCGGCCGCAAGCGATGATGAATTCGGTCTCGATGCAGATAAGCTCCTCGTGGCGACGCCTCGGTGAGGCCCCGCGACACCAATTCGACCATCGCATCAAAGTCGGGCCGAGAAAGCTCTCCGTAGGGCCCGGCCTGCCGGAACAGATGATACAGCTCCTCCTCGTCGCGTGGTCCGCAGGCGACTTCGGCGACAATCTGTTGCGCCAAAATGTCCAACGGCGCCACCGGAATTTCCAGCGTGTCCAATCGTCCCGCCCGCACCGCCCTCACCAGGGCCAGCGACTCCAGCAACTCGTCCAGCGAAAGCGGAAACAGCCGGCCGGTCGGACGCGCGCCGACCGAGTGCCCGGAGCGTCCAATCCGCTGCAACAGCGTCGCGATGCATCGTGGCGAGCCGATCTGCACCACGAGATCGATGTAGCCGATGTCGATGCCCATCTCGAGCGAGGCGGTGGCCACGATCGCCTTGAGCTTCCCGGCTTTCAACCGCTGCTCGGCGTCATGGCGCAGCTCCTTGGCCAGACTGCCGTGGTGACTGGCGACAGCGTCCTCGCCGAGCTCTTCTCGCAACCGATGCGCAATGCGCTCGGCCATCCGGCGCGTGTTGACAAACACCAGCGTGCTGCGGTGCGAGAGAATCTGTTCGGTAAGCAGCTTGTAGACTTCGCTCCACTGCTCATTGGAGCAAACGGCCGATAGGTCCGAAGCAGGCACCGTGACATTCAAGTCGAGGTCGCGTTGATGGCCTTCATCGACGATCCGACAGCGGCGATTGGGTCCGACCAGAAAGTCACTGACAATCTCCATCGGACGCTGGGTCGCCGACAGCCCGATGCGAACCGGGGGCGAATCCGTCAGCGCCTCGAGCCGCTCGAGCGTCAACGCAAGGTGCGAGCCGCGTTTGTCGCGCGCCAGCGCGTGGATCTCGTCAACGATCACGGAGCGGGTCGTGCGGAGGATCTTGCGGCCGCCCTCCGAAGTGAGTAGCAGATAGAGCGACTCGGGTGTCGTGACCAAGATGTGGGGCGGGCGCCGCAGCATCGCTTGGCGACGTGAGTTGGGTGTGTCCCCCGTGCGAATGCCGGTCTCGATCGGCAAAGGGCCGAGCCCCATGGCCGCCGCACGATCGGAAAGCTCTCCCAGCGGCCCGTCAAGATTTCGCTGAATGTCGTTGCTCAGCGCCTTCAGCGGCGACACGTAGACGACATGCACTCCCGATTGCAAACTTCCGGCGCGCCACGCGCGAACCAATTGATCGATGCAGACCAGGAACGACGCCAGCGTCTTGCCCGACCCCGTCGGGGCGGCAATCAAAGTGTGCTCGCCGTCGGCAATCGCCGGCCAGCCGAGTGCCTGTGGCGGAGTCGGCGTCCCGAAGCGGTCCAGGAACCAGTCCCGCACCAAAGGATCGAAACGCTTCAAGACGTCGCCGGTGTGGGCGGTCATCGTCGCGGCGCCTCCGCAGGCCGCGGCGAGGACTTTGACGGTGGCGTCGATTCGGATTCAGGTTTAGGGGCGTCCTTGCCTACCGGCTTCAACATGAGTTTGCGAAACGAGGCCGCCGTGTGCCAGCTGACAATCCCCAGAGGCCGCGCCGGCTCCTGCTCCCACCACACGGCGAACTCTTTGCCGGCTGTCGCAAGGTCGACAATCTCCTCGTCGTCCACCCAAGCGCGAATTCGCTCGGAGGTCACGCGCAGTCGAATGCGATACCATCGATCTTGTTCAAAATCGACAAAGCTGGAGGTTTCGTTTTCGATCGCGGCATCTCCATTGACGTTGGAGATTCCCGTGGACTTGCCACCCCACCCGCCCAGGATGAGCGTCGCGTGCTGTTTGCGGTAGGGAAACGTCAAGCCACAGAAGAAGTCGTCGCCCCCGGTGCGGCGAGCCTCGAGTGACAATTCGTAATCGAGCCGGGGAGGCGTGCCTTGCATCACGATGCCCGTGCCGGGATTGCCGCGGGCGAATTCGATCGCTCCCCCGCGCACTTCCACTCGCCCATGCTTGTCGAAGTCGATTTTGTTGAGCACCTTCCACCCGCGCATCGTGCGGCCATCGAACAGTGTCACCGTCTTGCCTCGTTCGAAATCCTTGGGCGAGAATATCGACTCGTCAAGCGGCTTGGAGTCGTCGATCCGTGCCGGTGGCTCGGCGACCGCGATTGCCTGGACCAGCGAGATCGCGAGTGCGATTGATGGCAGCCCAAGTTTTTGTAGGAAGGATTGCATCAATGCGACTCCGATGGATTTGCCGACCCTCACGAGGACCCACTCAATCTACCACGCGACGGCGAACCGTCGTTTGACAAACACTCGGGCTGGCGATCATCACCGTCTTCATCCGGGCAACCGAGAATCGAAATGCAGTGCTGATTGCCGAATCGGGTGCACTTCAGCGGCGACCACATCGATGAGGCCACTGACAGACACCTGGTCCGGCCAGCGACACAGCGTTTTTCGTCTGGGCAGAGGCTTCCGCTCGCCGGCGGGGCATCTTCAACGGGCCGCTAACGCTCTCCCACGCCCTCATCCGTCGCCGAACCGTGAGCATCCGTGAGCCCAGCGAGCAAAATCCCATGCCAGTGGCAAATCGCCCTTGAAAATGTTGGCCGTGCGGGCAATGATTCAGCTAACGGGTCATGCTAACGCGGCATGACGGACTAAAGGCCCGCCGAGGTCCAAACCATCTGGCACCGGACGGTAAGCGGGGAGGCTTTGGTTGAAAGGAGGTGATCTAGTGGAATCTGTTTGTACTAGCCAGCGAGGTGGCGCCGCCTAATTGACAGCCGGCGGGCTGCTAAGGCAGCCACCCACTCGCAAAGATCACCTTTTGACTTTGTGAGCGCAACGCCCGGCCTCTCCTATCGGGGAGGCCGGGTTTTTTTGTCGCTGCTCTTGTCGTTTGTCGTTGTTTGTCTTGATGCGATGTCTTCGCTCAATCGGCGAGCGAAGCGGTCACTGGCCTTGGAGCGGCCTTGATGAAGATCGGAGTGGCGCCCATGGCATGACGCTCCCCATCGACAAACACGCGCAGGAAACACTGCCCTCGACACTCGCGGGGAACGTCCAGATTCAGTTCGAACTTGCCACCCTTATGTTGCTGCTCGCCGAATGTCCACTGGCAATCGTTGGCGAGCACATAGGTGCGGTCGAACTCGCGCATCGCAAGTTTCGACTCGACATACGGTCCCCGCGACGGAGATTTGAATCTCTGTTGATCACGCGCACACACCAGCTCCACTCGGAGTTGTCCGGGCGAGTCGCATTCGCCGGACAGTGTGAGCTTGTCACCCGCGCGATGCTCGGGCGGCGCCGCCAGTCGCAGAGCATTCGGCTGGCGCACTTGAAGCAACGGGTCGCCGATCAGATTGAAAAGCGATATGTGCTCCATGCGCTCGGCAGCCACGAGCTCCGGCTTCGGGCTCACCGCTCGAGCAAGCATATCGAGCAGCTGTCGGTTCTTGGCGAGCGGCCCTGCGCCGGCACTGTCTGCATCCGCCGCCAAACCACGCTTGGCGTGCAGAAACAGCTCGCCCAAGGTCTCGCGTTTGTTGACGAAGTACTCCTCCAGCAGCCCGTTGCCCAGCACGCTCATCGCATACGGCATCGTCACTCGACTGCCTGCCAACGCGGCAACCGGACCGCCTTCGGCACGCACCATCTCCTCGGCGATGCAGTCGCGCGGCGAGTCAAACGCGCCGGTGTAACAGGCAAGCATGATGGCGATCGACGCGCCGTTGCGGGCAGCCAGCTTGTCCATGTCGCGAATGTCGAGAATGTGGTGATGCGCACCGGGCACGCGAATTCGGTCAAGTTGATAGCGGTGGCCGTGGCCAATGTACACCCAAAACAGACTGCCCTCGTTCAACCGTTCGACCGTCGCCGCATGGAACGACGGCGGGCTGGGGCAATAGACGCTCTTCCACGAGCCGTACGTCATCGTGGTGCAGAATTCCGGTGGGATTCCGTCGGTGAGAAACCGCTTCGTGACCGTCTCGATAATGGCGTCGACAAAGCCGAAGCCACCCACTCCGGCGACGAAGTTCACTTGCCGTTTCCAGGCTCCGAGCGTGGGACGCTCATAGCGAATGATCTTTTCAATCATTCGCGACAAGTCCTCCGGCGAGTCGGCCGGCAGTCGCCCAATGGCGACATCGGGCACCCCGTCGCCGTCGAGATCCGCCGTCGGATTGTCGGTCGCGATCTCGGGCTCCGAGCCAAAGTGGACATTCACCTTGGCCTCCACGATGTGCGTCGGTGTTTGGAATTCGCCCGAGCCGGCGTCGCCCACCAAAACCACCCATCGCAGCCGCGGGTGCGCAGCAGCCTCTCGCTTCACGACGCTCTTCAACTCGGACGACGTGGCCGGCGATTGGGCCATCGTCACATGACGCCCTTGGCCCGAGCGATATTCGATCCACCGACTCATCGTGGACATCAGCGGGCTCGGACAGACCACTAATGTGTCCACCTCACTGGGCGCGGCTTGTGTCGGAATCGCGGCAAGCGCCAGCATCAATCCCCACATGGGTCTGCCTTTCACTAAGTTGGCCGGAGGTGGCCAATGAGGCCGGTTGGTGAAGCCATGACATTTTACAACAGGCTGGTGAAGCCGTTGAAAAACAGGCTACTAGTGGACCGTCAAGCCTTCGTTATAGGGTTGGAAAACTCGCGAGTCTTGGCGAGCCACGAGCTTGGGGGCGGCGGCCAACCCGGCGTTTTGGTGTTGACGGGGCACTGGCAGAAAATCTGCGCCAGGGTTTGTACCTGTCACAAGCAAACGGGTGTAGACGAAAAATGCTCGGTTAACAGCGACAAGGGCGCGACGACGCGTGAGGAGGGAAAATGGCGTCGGAAGAGGAGAGCGGGTGAAGGGAATCGAACCCTCGTAGTCGGCTTGGGAAGCCGATGCTCTACCATTGAGCTACACCCGCAGATTGCGGGGCAACCACCCCGCTCTCGTCTATTTGACTCCCGCGGCCGAGCGGATTCAAGGCACCCCGCCCCGAATCTGCCCGATCGAAACACCGGCATTGACCCATGACCGCGGAGCTGCGCACAATCCCGCCGCCAAAGTGGGTGAAACGAAGACTACCAACCGGTGTTTTCACGGCCTCCCATTTCCGGTATTCTCCCCAGCTCACCCATTATACCCAAGCGGCATGGAGGCTTGCGGACTCAACGCATTCGCAATGAACCCATGACATGCTCACCGGCTGCTTTTCGCCTGACCCTTTGCACCATGGCGCTGTCATTCTGGCTGGCAGCGGACATCTGGGCCAGGGACATCTTCGTCAACAATCTCGGCGGCAACGACAACTTCGACGGCGGCACCGAACGGCCCTTTCAGGGCACAGGTCCTTGCCAGACGATCGAAAAGGCCTTGTCGTTGGCCCAAAAGGGCGACCGCATCGTCATTGCCAAGACGAGCGAGCCGTATCGTGAATGCCTGTCTGTTCAGGCCGGACGACACAGCGGTCTGCCGGGTGCTCCGTTCACGATCGTCAGCGACGGCGCCATCTTGGATGGCTCGGTGCCCGTCCCCCGAGAGGCGTGGAGCCACCATCGGGGTCACGTATACCGTTTCACGCCACGACGCATGAGCCACCAGCAGCTGTTCCGTGGCGGACTTCCTCTGGAACGCGTGCATGTCGCGGCCAGTCTGCTTGCCCCGCTGCCCAAACTGAACCCACTGCAATGGTGCCTCCACCAGGGTCAAGTTTACTTCTGTTGCGAGTCGGGCCGCAGTCCCGACGAATACTCGCTGTCGAATTCGGCGCTGTTGACCGGCATTACGCTCTATGAAGTCCGTGGGGTGCGCATCGAAGGCCTTGTCGTACAGGGGTATGTCTTTGATGGGATTAACGCCCACGACGGCGCCGTGGACGTGGAGCTCCGCTCGCTGACCTGTCGCGGCAACGGCCGCGCGGGAATCGCGATTGGCGGCGCATCGCGAGTTCGTGTGCGCGACTGCTTGCTGGGCGCCAACGCGGAATCGCAGTTGCGGATGCGCGACTTCCCACATGTGCTCGTCACCAACACGAAGTTGCTCGAGAGTGCCCACGCGCCGATGATTGACCGCCGCGGCGGACAACTGGAACATCACCCATTCCAGGCAGCTCAATCCGACCAGCCAGCGAGCTCGGTGGCATCGATCTACTCGTTGGAGCGATAACGTTTCTCTCCACCAGTCGCCGCACTCAACGCGATCGCGCCTTTTTCGCAAAGTTTCCTATCTCCCCAAACTTGCCCTTCCGTTCGTGCCGATAGTCAAATCGTCACCCAATCAGTTTCGCCCCACCGCCCCCACGGTGGGTTTCACGGAAGGAGCATCCCCGAAATGCTGTCAGACACGTTGGAAATTCAGCACCTGGATGATTTGCGGCGTTTGGTGGAAGAAACGCTTTGCGGCCAGAACGAGTTGGAAGTCGGCGCGTTCCAGATGACCGAACGCGTGCTGGTGCGGAGCGGCAAGCCATGTGGGATGTACTTCTGTATTCACGGTCCCCGTAGCGTCAAACTGACGGCAATCTGGGAGACGGACAAGAATTCGATTCTGTTTTACAATTCCGCCGGCGAGCGCCGGCAGCGAACGCAGTTGCGGCCCAGTCCGAAGCTGCAAGTCCGCTCGACCAATCTGTCGGCGGCGAATCACTGACGAGCCCCGATTGCGATTCATGCATTTGCGCAAGGATGCCAAATGCCGCCCGCTTCAAACTTGACGGGCCTCCGACTGGCAGTGTACAACAGTACACCAAGGCGGCGAAGAACATACACCATCGAAACACACACGGAGGTTGTGATGCTGGTACTGTCGCGGAGAGAAACCGAACGAGTCCGACTGGGAGACTCGATTGTCGTGACCATCATCCGGATCGGCAGCGACAAGGTGCGGCTCGGCATTGAGGCGCCCTCGGATGTCGTGGTGCTCCGGGACGAATTGGAGCCGCACGCCACGGAGATCGTCGTCCAATCGAAAGGCGAGGACAGCGAGGACAGCGAGGGCGGCGAAACTCGCGTGGAACTTCCGGCAGCTTGAGCCCTCGCGACGGCAGAAACGCCCTTCCGCGTAGCGTGAGCGCACTTCCGCGTAGCATGGGCGCCCTCGCCCGTGCAGAACTGCGCACACCTCTCGCGCCGGCTAATTTCTCAATAGCATAGGGCAAAGGCGGTGCTTTGCGGCTGCTCGCCGCGCACGGGCGAGGGTGCCCATGCTACACGACGCGCACGCCGGACATGGGGCAAAGGCGGTGCTTTGCGGCTGCTCGCCGCGAAGTCGCGACAAGCTGCGAGGGCGAGAATTCGGGTTGACCGTGTGTCGAGACTGACCTACCGTCCGCTTGCCATCACGATCATCCACGCCATCCCGCCGGCTCGCCACTTCGGGCCGAAGGCCCATGTCGACGATTCCACTGCCTCACGACGACTCGCCCAGGCGGCGAAGCCCCGTTCCGGGCATCCCATCTCGAGCAAGCGCGTCGCGCGCGGCGACCGCTGCGGCGCCGGCCCATGGCGCGACCTACTTTCGCGAGTTGCTGTTGGCGGCGCATGTGCTGACCAGCATTGCGGTGTTGCTCGCCACCTACCTGCAAATGCCGCCAAGCGTCTCGGACTGGCGCCACCTGCAGGCGCAGCTGCTCTATGCCGTCATCACGGGCCTGATGATCACGCGGTTGCGGACGCTCACGCATCTGTTGTATCCATCCGGCGTGTTCATGGTCTACACGTACCTGGCCTACTTCGTGAAGAGCGCGATGCTCTTCGACCAGGACCTCTATTTTCGCAACTGGATCACGTTGAACTCGCCGCTAGCCCACGCGACGCTCGAGGATTGGGCGTCCGCAATCTGGCTCGCGGCCTGGGGAATCGTGTTTTTCGCCGCGGGCTACTGGGCAGTGGGCAGGTTCACGCGTCCCTCGCCCGAGGTGCCCGCGACCCGCCGGCAAGACACGGGCGGCGCCGTGTTGTGGCTGTTGGCGGCTGGCGCATTCATGGTGTTGCTGCGGGTGTTTGTCACGCGAACGTTGGGCATGGGCGCCTCGTATCAAGCATCGGAAAAACTGTTCCTCATCCCCGGCTTGGCGGGCTTCCTCTCGCTGTTCAGCCTCTGGGGAGGCAGGATTGTGTTGACGGCGGCCATGGCCATGTCGATTACCGCCCGCTCGAAGGCCGGTGTGGCGATTGCCTTTTTGGAATCGCTGGCGATGGGCGCATTGAGCACCATCAGCACCGGATCGAAGAGCGAGCTGATGCTGTTGTTTGTCGTGATCGCCGTCTGCGTGTTTCTGTTGCGACGATCCATGAACCGCACCACCTTTTTGGGCGCTTCGTTGGCGACAGCGGTGGTGGTCATCGCCGTGGTGTTCGTCTATCCGGCTTTTCACTACTACCGCTATGTCCGCAATGACGTGGACATTATCAGCTACCTACAGCAAAGCAAGTCTGAGATGGGCCTGACGCGCGGAGCCCGCGATGTGCTGCGGCGACTCAACGGCTGCGGCCTGCTGACGCTGGTCGTCTCCTACTATGAAATCGGCGGACAACGCCCGGAGCTCTGCCTGAACTACCAGCCGTTTATCGTCCGCGATCTGTTCGGCGTCCCGGACCGCGCCGTGATGGGCATTGGACTCGGCCCGTTCGCCGGCATGCTGTTGCTCGGCGGGTGGACACTGTTCCCGCTACTGGCCGTGGGTGCCGGCGCGGTGATGCGGACCATCGAAGCCTTCATCCACCGAGCGTTGCCGGGGATCGAGTTGCGAGTCACGCTATTGGCCAACATTACCGTCTGGCTGTTGGTCTTCATGATGTTCAGCGGCCACTTTATTTTCGACGCCAAGACGATGCTCGGCATGCTCTGCGGCACGGCATTCTGCGCATTGGTGATCGAATTCGGCAACGCCGTCCATGCGGGACAGCGCGGCTTGGCAACGCAGCCGCGGCGATTTGCTTAGCTGACTGCCTGCGGCAACTTGGCTTGACTTAGCCGCCTGTTGAAATGCCCCACCGGGCATCAGGCGTGCTGCATCTGCCTCCCCGAAGCGTCAGCCGCCGAACTCTGACTCGTAGTCCTCGATCGATGCTCGCACCACCGCCTCGGCCCGTTCACGGCCGTAGACGTCGCCGATCTCAATGTTGGCGCGTTCGCCCGGCAGCTGTTTGTACGTGCTGAAGTAGTGCCGCAGGCGGTCGACATACGCAACGGGCAACTCGCTGACATCCTGAATGTCGCTCCACAAGTTGTCATTGGAAAGCACTGCCAGAATCTTGTCATCCGCCTCGCCGTGATCGAGCATCGGCAGCCCGCCGATCACCTTGGCGTTCAGGATCACCTCGGCCCGGTTGATCGGCCGCTCCGTGACCACGCAAATGTCGAGCGGGTCCTGATCGCCGCGAACATGCGCATCGCGCAGTGCGCCGACCGCTTGCCCGCAGTACGTGCGGGGAATGAACCCGTAAAGCGAGGGCGGCAAGGACGAGGTGCGAGCCGGCCGATCGACGCGCAGGTAACCCGTGCGTTTGTCCAGCTCGTACTTCACGAGGTCGAACGGCGTGATCTCGATGTAGGCGTGCACCAAACTGGGCGGCTGCGGGCCAACATCCAGGCCGTGCCAAGGGTGCGGACGCCAGCGATAAAACGGCTTGGGAAACGTCATGGTTCGCTCGTGCGCGATTCGTAGGTTTTCAGGCGTTCGGCGACGCCGGGAATCAGTTTCGCCGCATTCTCGTAATAGAGCTTCCGCAGCACGTCGTCGGGCAGGCCGATGCCGTGGATCTGCCAGAGCCCCTGCGGCGGCGGGTCCTTTTCCGAGTAAGGGAAGTTTTCGTCAAATGTCTCCACAAAACGCCAGTACAAACGGATTCTCGTCTCCGGCCAGGGGCCGTCGGTGCCAAACATCAAGCGATCGGCGTGCTTCACCAAGAAACGCCTCGCCGAGTACGGTTGGCGCCCCAGTTCGCCGATCCGACTGGCAAACTCGACATACAAATTGGGCAGCTCCTCAAGCCACTTGTCGACAACCGACAAATCCTCCGCCTGGTTCGCCACATGGGCCCCCAAAAAAATCGTCCGCGGGTGCCGGCGAATGACGCGGTTTCGCGCCTCGAGCAGCTCGTCGCGGCTCGGGAAACCATCGCCATAAAAACTCCAATCCGGGTGCCGGGACAGCTCCTCCCAACGCTCGTTGAAAGCGTCGATCGGCTTGAAGAAGGCCGCCGGGTCGGCCGTGTGAATGATCACGGGCAAGCCCAGCTCGCCGCATGCCTGCCAGATCGGGTCCCAGCGAGGGTCGTCGATGCGGATTAGCGAGCCATCGGGGTTCTTGTAGACCAGCCCAAACTGCTTGAACACCTTCAGTCCGGAGACGCCGGCACGCTTGGCTTCGGCCAGCTGCTTCGCGACGTGGCGGGCAAACCCACTTTGGTGACATGCCCATGTCTCCGGTTTGTCCGGTTCGCCATCTCCCTGCCAATCTACATTGGTGAAGATCACAAATCGGTCGCGATAACGCTTCCACAGGTAGTCCCGATGCGAGGCGAGGTCCGGGCCCAGCTTGCCATCCAGGCTGACGCAGACGGCAATGTTGTTGCGATCCATCAGCTCGACAAAACCGTCCAAGGCCTCTGGGTCGTGCCGCAGCCGGTGGCGAAAGTGAGTGTGCACATCGACGACGGGAAACTTGGCGCGAGTCAACAGGTGCTGGGGCACGCGGAGTTCGGAACGAGGACGGAAGTTGCGCAGCGATAGCTCGCGGCCATCACGGCCATCCAACGGCGCAGCCGGCTCGGGTGCCTGTGGTTGTGCTTGTGTCTGTGGCGGGTCGGCGAACGTCGGAGGCGCATGGCCGCCCAGCAGGGCAAACACCAGCCAGCTTAACCATTGGTATCGCGGGTATCGCGGGTATCGCGGGCGCCCCTTGTGAGTCCCCCGGTCCACGGCAGAACACTTCGGCGACGGGAGCGTAGGAAGGATCATGAACAGAATCCGGAGCTTGGGCGGTTGGAGACGAAGAAATCGAGCGGGGAGCGAGGCCAAGCCGACCACCTCGACAACGGAAACGCGTAAAATGCTGTCGTTCGGCGAACTCGACTCCGGCCCGCTCATGAACCCATTGGACCACACCCAAGCCCAATCCGACGACGACCGCGCCCGTGCTCAGCAATTGAGCAAGGAACAGCGGCGTCCCCCCGCTGACATTCCAGGATACGAAATTCAGCGATTCCTGGGAGCCGGAGCGTACGGGGAAGTTTGGGTCGCGATGGACCGCAACACCGGCCGGCAGGTCGCGTTGAAGTTCTACACGCATCGCGGCGGACTCGATTGGTCGCTGCTGAGCCGCGAGGTGGAGAAGCTGGTCTACCTGTCCGCCGACCGCTATGTCGTGCAGTTGATGGAGGTCGGCTGGGACGCCTCGCCCCCGTATTACGTGATGGAGTATCTCGAGCACGGCTCGCTGGAGGACCATCTGCAAAGCCGCGGCGCCCTGCCGCTCAATGAGGCCTTGGACCTGTTTCGCGAAGTGGCCGTGGGCCTCTCCCATGCCCATTCCAAAGGTGTGCTGCACTGCGACTTGAAGCCGGCCAACATCTTGCTGGATCAGGATGCGAAGCCGCGACTGGCGGACTTCGGGCAATCCCGACTCTCCACCGAGCAGTCACCGTCGCTCGGCACGCTGTTCTACATGGCGCCGGAGCAGGCCGACCTGAAAGCCGTTCCTGATGCCAAGTGGGACGTCTACGCACTCGGCGCCATTCTCTATTGCGCATTGGTCGGCCACCCTCCGCACCGCTCGCCCCAAACGCTGCATGCCGTTGACGGCGCGATGGGGCTCGATGAACGGCTCTCTGCCTACCGCCGCGTGATCACAGATGCGTCGGCGCCCACCGCCCACCGCAAGGTGGCGGGCATGGACGGCGCCTTGGCCAATTTGATCGACCGCTGCCTGGCCGCCAATCCTTCCCAACGGCTGTCCTCCGTGCAGGCCGTGCTGACCGAGCTCGAGCAACGCGAGCAGCAGCGTCAGCGCCGACCAGTGCTCGTGCTCGGCTTCCTCGGGCCGTTGTTGTTGTTGCTGGTAATGAGCTTGTTTGGCTGGCGGTCGTACCGTCAGGCGACGGTGGGGCGCGAGGCCGAGATTCGTGAGCGCGCCGCCGAGGTGAATCACTTCGCGGCCAGAATGGTTGCCGGCAAGGGCGAGGTGGAGATCGAGCGTTACTTCGACGCTGTCGAGCAATTGGCCGGCAGCTCCGAATTGCGAGAGCTGACGAGGCCGTTCAGTGATCCCAGCGACGCTGCGCTCAAGCAAGTCCTTGCGCCGCTCTCCGATCCGAACTTGAACTCCGATCAAGAGCCGGCCATCACGCAGCTCCGCAAACAGCTTGCCGACCACTCGGCTAGCAAGTTGCTGCAGACACGTCTCGAGGCGATGCTGAAGGAGCATCCGGAGACCGCCAGTTGGTTTGTCTGCGACCCTCAAGGAACGCAAGTCGCGGCCGCCTTTCGCGACCCGACGGCCGCCAGCACGATCGGCAAGAACTATCGTTGGCGAACGTACTTCCACGGCCAGGATGCGGACCTGGTCTCCGAGGACGCAGCCGCCAAGTATGGCACACCCGAGGGCCCGATCACCGAACCTCATTTGTCGGCCGCCTTCCGCAGCACGGCGACCAACCGTTGGAAGGTTGCGATCTCCGCCCCGATCCGGGACGGCGACCGCATCCTCGGGGTCGTGGCGTTGACCGTCGACATCACGGTGTTTCTGCGTTTTGAGGAGCACACCGACCACTTCTTTGCCGTGCTGATCGACAGTCGGCCCGGTGATCGCCAGGGGCTTGTGTTGCAGCACCCGCTCTATGAGCAGTTGCCCGATGGCGAGCGACTGCCGGACAGCTTTACGCAACATCGCATTTCGACGTTTGCCCCCGAGGAACAAGATCAAAGCCAATTGGTCGCCGACCCGTTTTCCAAAGACCCGCTGGGGACTGCCTACGACCGCCCTTGGCTTGCTTCGCAGTCCAGGATTCGCCGACGGGTGGCGGACCGCCTCGTCGATACGGGACTGGTGATTCAGATCCAGCACGACTACGGGGATCTGGTGGAACCGGTGCGCCAACTCAGCCGTTCGTATTTGCGTTTAGGCATGCTGTCGCTAGCTGCCTTCGCCTCGATCGTCGCCGCCCTCTGGCTGATCGTGTTGCGAGTCAGCCAAGCGCCATCGGCGACGATGATTCGGCCAACGGGCACCACCGTCCGCCATACGCCGCTGCACGAGTTGACAACACTGCACGAGCAGCGGCGCGACTAGTGCTCCGTGGCACAGGCTGCCAGCCTTGTGGATGGTGATTGGGCAGCTGTGCAGGCTAGCAGCCTGCACCACGACAAGCGGCCGACGGGTCACTGGCCTTGCTTCCTGCGGTTGTAGTCGCGCATCAGCGACTCCAGTGCAAGCATGTCATAGACGGCGTGCATTACGATTGGCGCCACCAGGCTGCCGGTCCAGATCCAAAGGGCGCCGAACACCAGCCCCATGCCGGTGGCGAATAGGAAATAGGTGGTATTCAGCCAGTGCACGGCGCCGAACAGCACGGAGGCCGCCAGCAACGCCAGCAGCGGACTGCCCCATAACTGGCCGAGTCCATCTTGAATGAGTCCACGGAACAGCAGTTCCTCACCGATGCCGGCCCCCAGGGATACGAGGGCTCGGCCGGCCCAGCCCGCCTCGCAGAGCGTTGGCGCCAACGCCTCATCCAGCGCGTCCCGGATGGGGCGAAACAGCTCCGGAAGGGAAACCTCTAATGTCAGAAAAAACACCAATAGCGGCAGCGCGAGGGCGGCCCCGAGCGCGATGTGCTTGAGGTTGGTTGACAGGACGGCAGTTCCCCGAGGAATCGTCCGAAGCGGGTCGAAGTCGAAAAACCAGCCAATCAACAGCGCCGCGACGCCAAGCCCGAACTCGAATACCAGCATGGCATCGAGGGACATTGCGGGGCGTTCCTCTGACATACGGGGGTGATCCCTGGGGTGGGGCGGAAAAAAAAGAGCCCTTGGCAAGTCGTTGACGATTCGCGGCGTGCCTGTTACCTTCGGCATTTTGCATCCATTCGTCGAGGGGACTCTACGTCTTATTTTCGTTGCGACCGGCACCGGTCACGACAGCACCTCGCACGAGACAAAGGCCGGGAGCCGGCCCTAACGCCCGTTTCATCGGCCTCCGAACCGCCGGTTTCCAACGGCCTGACCGCCGTCACCGCGACACGCATTCCGATTTTCGCAATCGTGGCGGCCGCGGAAACGAACCCTGGCGCCCGCGGTGAGATTGCCGAGGCGACTGACAAATCCGCTGCTAGTCTTGTTTGTTTCGATCCTGATGTAAACGACAGAAACTGACAGGCCATCCGCCCGCGTCGACCATCGAGCGCCTCGGCCGATCCGCCTCCTCCATTGACCGTTCAGCATCGTTCAGCACCGTTCGCCACGCTGTGGCGATCGGCAACCCGGACATCCACAGCCCATCGACTGCCGGATGGGCATCTTAAAACGACCTCTCACGCTTCCACCACAAGGAACTGACCGCCATGGCGAAAAAAGCCACCAAGGGCAAGATGACCTATTACTTTGGCAAGAACACCGAAGGCCGCGGAGTCGCAAAGGCGATTCTCGGCGGCAAAGGCGCCAACCTTGCCGAGATGACAGGAATCGGTCTCCCCGTCCCGCCTGGCTTCACGATCACGACCGAGGTCTGCAAGGCTTACTATGACCTGGGCGGAAAGCTGCCTCCGGACCTGATGGCGGAGGTCAAGTCGCAAATCGGCAAGCTCGAGAAGGAGCTGGGCAAGTCCTTCGGCGACTCCAAGGACCCGCTGCTCGTCTCCGTCCGCTCCGGCGCCGCGGTCTCGATGCCCGGCATGATGGACACCGTCCTCAATCTGGGGCTCACCGACGAGTCGGTGCAGGGCCTGGCCGAAGGCACCAACAACGAGCGGTTCGCCTACGATGCCTACCGTCGACTGATCAATATGTACGGCGACGTCGTGATGGGCATCGACCATCACGAGTTCGAGGCCGCGTTCACGAAGATCAAAAAGAAGTACAAAGCCGCCTACGACACCGACGTGCCCGCCGAGGGACTCAAGGAGCTCTGCGACGAGTACAAGAAGGTCTACAAGCGATCCACGAAGAAGGACTTTCCCCAGGACCCGATGGAGCAGCTCGAACTGGCCGTCGAGGCGGTGTTCAAGAGCTGGAACACTCCGCGGGCGATCAAGTATCGCGAGATCGAAGGCATTCGCGGCCTGCTCGGCACGGCGGTCAACGTGCAGTCAATGGTCTATGGTAACATGGGCGACGACTCCGCCACCGGCGTGATGTTCACCCGTGACAACACCACCGGCAACAACAGCCTGCACGGCGACTTCCTGGTCAACGCGCAGGGCGAGGACGTGGTCGCGGGCATCCGCGAGACGCAGCACATCGAGGAGATCGGCCAGTGGAACAAGGCGATCGAAAAGCAGCTCAAGGACATCAAGAAGACGCTTGAGACGCACTACACGGACATGCAGGACGTGGAGTTCACGATCGAACGCGGCAAGCTGTTCATGCTGCAGACCCGCACCGGCAAGCGGACCGGCGCCGCGGCGGTCAAGATCGCCTGCGACATGGTCCGCGAGAAGCTGATTGACGAGAAGACCGCCCTGCTGCGGATTCCCGCCAAGGACCTGACCCAGCTGCTGCTGCCCAACTTTGATCCGGCCAGCAAAAAGACGGCAACGCTCCTGACCACCGGCCTGAACGCCTCGCCCGGCGCCGCCGTCGGCAAGCTCGCGTTCACCGCGGCCGAGGCCGAGTCGCGATCCGCGGCCGGCGAGAAGGTGATCCTGGTTCGCCATGAGACGAGCCCCGAGGACGTCAACGGCATGTGGGCCGCACAGGGCATTCTGACCAGCACCGGCGGACGCACCAGCCACGCGGCGGTTGTCGCCGTCGGCTGGGGCAAGTGCTGTGTCGCCGGCGCCAAAGAGATCAGCATCAACGAAAAGGCCCGCACCATCACGGTCAACGGCAAGACGCTGACTCACAACGACACCATTTCGCTCGACGGCACCACCGGCGAGGTGATGCTGGGCGACGTCGAGACGATTCATCCCGAGCTGGGCGGCGACTTCGGCAAAGTCATGAAGTGGGCGGACAAGTACCGCAAGCTTGGCATCCGCACCAACGCCGACACCCCCGCCGACTCGCAGCGTGCCCGCGACTTCGGCGCCGAAGGCATTGGGCTTTGCCGCACCGAGCACATGTTCTTCGAGGGCGAGCGGATCGTGGCGGTCCGCGAGATGATCCTCTCGGAAACCGAGCCGGAACGGCGCAAGGCGCTCAAGAAGCTGCTGCCGATCCAGCGCAAGGATTTCGTCGGCATCTTCACCGCCATGCAGGGCCTGCCGGTCACGGTTCGGTTGCTCGACCCGCCGCTGCACGAGTTTGTGCCGCACGAGGAAGCCGCTCAAAAGGAGCTGGCCGACCACATGGGCGTTACGCTTCAAGTGGTCAAGGACCGGGTCTCGCAGCTGCACGAGAGCAACCCGATGCTCGGCCACCGCGGCTGCCGGCTCAGCATCACCTATCCCGAGATTCTCGAGATGCAGGTGCAGGCGATCGTCGAGGCCGCGATTCTGTGCCACAAGAAGAAGGTCAAGACGAAGCCCGAGATCATGATTCCGCTGGTGGGCACCTTCAAGGAGTTGAAGCTGCTCCGGGAGAAGGTCGAGGAGACGATCGCCTCGACCATCGCCGCCAAGAAGTTCGAAGGCAAGCTGGACATCTTGATCGGCACGATGATCGAGATTCCCCGCGCCGCCTTGACCGCCGACGAAGTCGCCGAGCATGCCGACTTCTTCAGCTTCGGCACGAACGATCTGACGCAGATGACCTTCGGCTACAGCCGCGACGACACCGGCTCGTTCCTCCCCGACTACTTGCGGAAAGACATCTTGCACGTCGATCCGTTCGAGTCGCTGGACCAGACGGGCGTGGGCCAGTTGGTCGAGATGGGCGTCACCAAAGGCCGCTCCGCCAAGCCTGACCTGAAGGTCGGCATCTGCGGCGAGCATGGTGGCGACCCGAGCTCCATCGACTTCTGCCATCGCGTGGGCCTGAACTACGTGAGCTGCTCGCCGTTCCGCGTGCCGATCGCGCGGCTGGCCGCTGCTCAGGCTGCCCTGCGGAACGCCTAGGAACTCGGGGGACCGATATCCCTGGTTCCCAATTCATTTTGAAACGCGCGCCGTGGCCGGGTTGCCCAAACCCGGCCCGCGTTGCGCGCCACCACCGGAGCGGCGGCATGCTATCCGATTTGCTGGATCAGATTCGCGAGTACTACCTCACTCGACTCGTTGACGTCATCAATGACCATGGCGAGCGCGACGGCGTGCAGGTCGCCTACGAAGTGGCATTCTGCGATGATGACGGAGAGATCGCGACCGAAGGAGAGCTTGACCTGCCCTGCCGCGCCGACCTGATCGTCGTCGAAAACGGAGAGGTCGCCGACTCGGTGCAGGTCGACACCGCGGAGATGCTCAGCTTCGACGCGTTGGACTTTGTCTGGCCTGACACAAGCCTCAATGTGCATCTGGAGCCGTT
>JAGQPF010000693.1 GCA_020426845.1 Planctomycetales bacterium | reverse complement strand
TCACCGGCAATGGGGAGGCGTGTGACGAGTTGTGGCAGGAGTTCGCCATGCGGTTGATTCAAGGCGACTTCCACAAGGCGGACCCGGCCAAGGGGCGTTTTCGCTCCTACCTGAAGACCGTGCTCGTGCGGATGTCACATCGCCACCGCGAACAAGCCGCCCGTCGTGCGACCGTCAACCTGGAGCTGTCACCTGTCGAGCCGGTCGCCGAACACGATCAGCCATCATTCGACCTGCAGTGGCGCGAGCATCTGATCGACCGGGCATGGCACGCGCTGCGCGACGCCCGGCCGCCTTACGAAACGCTGCTGCGGTTGCGAACCGAGCAACCCGACGCCTCATCACAACAACTGGCCGCCGCAATGAAAGACCGGCACGGCGTGGATTGGACTGCCGAGACGCTGCGTCAGACACTGCGCCGAGCCCGTCAGCGTTTCGGCGAGTTGTTGCTGGATGAAGTCGCTCACTCCATCGACCCCGTCACGCGCGACACGATGGAGGAGGAGCTCGCGGCTCTCGAGCTGTTGTCGTATTGCCGGCCCTGGCTCGATAGGTGGATGGCATCCACATGAACAGCAACATGCCACAAAATCAGAACGATGTCGCTCAGGTGCTGATTCGCCGGGCCATTGCGGCCGGCATTGTGAGCGAGCCCGCCAAGCTCCAAGAGTTTGCAGCCACAGCGCCGACAATCCATGCCACTCGACAATGGCTGCTCAACGAAGGGAAAATCAGCGAGTTTCAGCTCGAGCAATTGATGCTGGGCAAGACGGGACGAATCCGGTTGGGGCCGTACTGGTTGATTCAGCCGCTCGGTAGCGGGGGCATGGGCGAGGTGTTTCTGGCTCGCCACTCGTTGATGCAGCGCGAGGTCGCGTTAAAGATCATTCGACCTCAATGGGGCAACGACCCCGCGCTTGTCCAAAGATTCGTGCGGGAAATCGTCAATATCTCCAAGCTGTCGCACGCCAACATCGTGACAGCTCACGACGCGGGCGAGGACAATGGCACATTCTATCTGGCCATGGAATACCTGCGCGGACGCACGTTGACTCGGCTGGTTGCGGAACGCGGGCAGCTCGCGTGGCACGAAGCGTCGGAGTGGACGCGACAAGCGGCGAGCGGCTTGAACTATGCCCATCAGAACCAGCTAATCCACCGCGACGTGAAGCCCGACAATCTGATGCTAACCGATGCGGGCGCGGTGAAAGTCATGGACCTCGGGCTGTCGCGTGTGAGGTCGCATCATGCCGAGACCGGCGGATCACTCACCGAGTCGGGCGCGGTCATGGGCACGGTCGACTATCTCGCACCCGAGCAGGCGCGCAACGCCAGCATGGCGGACGCTCGCGCCGACATCTATTCCTTGGGATGCACGTTGTACTACTTGTTGACCGGCGAGCCCCCTTTTCCGGGCGGCAGCATGACGGAAAAAGTACTCCGTCATCTCACGGAGCCTCCTCCCGATCTCTTGCGACTTTGCGATGCTCCACGAGCTTTGGCTGAGTTGGCGCATTCGATGATGGCCAAACAGCCCGGCGATCGCCCCGCTTCCATGCGCGAAGTGTCGCGGGAGTTGGAAACGATTCTCAACTACCACGTGGAGTCTCCCCAATCATCATCGACGTCCTGCGGCGCCGCCACGCAACTCGCGTCCACTCGAACTGCACTCTTCGAGTCGCCGACCACACCTCTCGGCTCCGGAACGCAAGCGGCCGATTCGTCTCCCGCCGGCAAGCACGGTGCCGCTCCTGCGCGAATTGGGCGTAAAGCCGGAATCCCCAGCGGCGTCTGGTGGGCCAGCGGAGCGGGTGGGTTGATCATGGTTGGATTTGCATTAACAGTGATGTTGTCTAGAGGTGGTGATTGGAGATCTGCCAACCGGGAATCACAAGGCCCGGCTGCGACGGTGGATCGATCGTCGAGCGACCGCCCGATCGTTGGCCCCGGTGTTGATCGCGGCATGGAGCTGGGTGGCCAAGCCAAGCGTCCCCCGCCCGCGGAGCTGACGTCCGGCGAGTTCACACCGCGCCGGAAACTGCCCGACTTCTCGCAAGCGCAGCTCCCTCACATCGTCTCGATCGCAACGACCGACCAATACCTTCCCGTGCCGAGCTTAGCCGCCTTCGGCTGGGAGGACATTAGCGACGTGTCGTTCAGCCAACAAACCACCGGGGTCAGCGTCTGGGACCTCGAGCGGGTCGAGCCGACGACGTGGTTGCCCACCGATGCGCCCGTGAGCGCGTTGTCATTCGCGCCCAACGGCCAGTTTCTCGCAGGCGGAACGGGCAGCCTGGAAAGCGAAGTGAATCCCCAGACGCCGGGCGGTGGGTTGTGGATTTGGAGACTGGACAATCGCGGCTTTCAAACGCCGCGGCGATTGGGCATCCGCGGCGCCCGAGTCGTTGGAACCACCGCCTGGTGGAAAGACAAAACTGGCAAGACGTGGCTGTTGAGCGGCAGTTGGTCCGATGAACACCGGCCCGATGAAGTCGGCATCAACATCTGGGATCCACTGGACGGCACTTGGCAAGCAGGGATCTCGGTTGGCGACGGTCATGGCGCCCGTCGCCTCGCCGTCGCGGACTCGCGCGATGTCTGCATTGCCGCAACTCGCGGGCAGATCGAGCCGCTTCAAGGCGCCGAGCTTCAAATCTGGGACCTCGCTCGAAAAGCGAATCTGCAAACGTTCAAAATTCCCGAGCCGCTGGTGCACCAGATCGAAATCTCTCCAAGTGACAAGCATGCCTGGATCGCTGCAGGCTACGGCAGCCGCGGCGACTCGCATGATGCCGACACGGCACTCCTCCCGGGACGACTCTATCGCTGGCGCCTGGACGAGGACCGGCCCGAGATAGTCGCGGAGGCCGAGGCAGCGGACATCGTCTCCGTTTCCATCGCAGCGGACGCGACCGCCGACCGCGTGATTTGGTGCACTCACGATGGCAAGGTCACTTGGGCAAGCATCGATGGGAACGGAGAACTGGCGGACCGAATGCCAGGCACTGCTCCGCCGCTGGCCAGTGTGCTGTTCGCGCACACGATCTCGCCCACCCACGTGGTCTTCGGCGGCTCCGGCCTGACTGCCCAGCTCATGTATCCGGATGGCCAAGGCGGAATCAACCTCTTGAATCCGACCGGCCGCTGACTTCCATTGCCGGGGGAATGAGGTTGCTCAGACTCAGTTCGTTCGCCCAAACGAGCAGCCATTGTGTGAGGTTGAAACGACGAGACATCGGAGTCGCGAAAACGACACCGAACAAGCTCCAGAAGTTTGCCCAACAAACGTCCGAGCAACTTTCTCCCCCCCAAATTCGTCAACGCAAAGATGGTATACTCAACTATCGAGGTAACGTCGAGGTAACCTATCAGCATATTATTCCCGAGGTGCATGCCGACGGCTGACGTTCCCGTGCACCCAAGCACGTGAATCGGTCGGCTTGAGAATTGAGAAGTTTTGCACGTTGCGCGTTACGCGTGACGTCATGTCGCTTTACGTTATGCATCACAGCAAGCATTATTTCACACTTGTGGCAATGCTGGAAAATTGCGCCGACGAAGCGTGGGCGGAAGTTGTTCGCGTATGGGCAACCGCACCTCGCGTCTATTCCGGGCCCAGTGGTCCGGACGCATTCATCCATCCCGCTTTCGACTTGGCCCAACTTGCCCCAGCTTACATCGCTGACATTGAGCCCAGACTGAATAAAGGCTTGCAAGATCAGAACCCCAAGGTGGCCGCATATTGTGCATTGACCTTGTTGCTGATGAACGAGCATTGTTTGCCGCAACGGTATGTTGACATGCTTGCCGAACGCACGGAACTGCTCGATGTCACCTTTGGCTGCTTCGGAACGACAAAAACGCTTGGAGAATTTGCGGCCAGCTTCCCTCTGAAATGACCCCAAAAGACCGCAACCTAGCATCACGCTATGTTTCTGAGCCACGCGAAACGGAGGTCGGAATGGCGCGCTTCAAGCACATCTTGCTGACGTTTCTCTTGCTCATGTCTTACTCGTGCGCTGCACACGTCCCCGTTCAGCCCAAGACAATCACAGATCTGCGATTGGGCGACGAACGCTGTTCCGTACACGACGAAGCTCTTATTGAGGCGACCAATAGCGTTGACTTTGAACGCGGAAGTTATCGCGGCGAATA
>JAGQPF010000080.1 GCA_020426845.1 Planctomycetales bacterium | reverse complement strand
GTTTCCTTGCTGAAGTTGGCGGGTTGAGCGATTCGATCCCTCGCTTACGCTTCGGGTTTCCTTTCCTGGCTACCTTGTCGGAACGAATGCGTCGCGAGTCTCCAGCTCCAATTGACGCGCTTGCTCCCAGATCTCGGCGGGGCTCGGCGTTCCCTCTTCATGCCAAAGCTCTGTCAGTTCGGTGTCGGCGAAAGCCAGGGACGGCGGATCGGTTGGTGGAGACGTGGTCGTTGCCGCGGGCGGGGAGGCCGGCGTGTCGGCCGGCGGTCTGCTCAGCAGCAGCATGCCGGCCAGCAACAAGGCGGTTGGCAGAGCGGCTCGCCAGAGCCAGCGGGCGCGGCGCGGCTGCAGCTCGGCCGGCAGCGGCGCGTTTCCGGTTTGAACGTGGGCAAGGCATTGCTCCAGCAGCTTGGCCAGATGCTCGGCTGACTGAATTCGGTCACTGGGGGACTTGGCGTGCAGCCGCTGCACGAGCTCTTCCAGCCACGCGGGAATCTCCGGATTGAGCTCGCGGATTGGCCGCGGCGAGTCGTGGATGATCCGCTGCAGCAAGCCAAAGGTCGTCTCGGCGCGAAACGGCGGCCGGCCGGTGCACATCGTGTAGATCACGCTGCCCAATGAAAACAGGTCGCTGCGCGCGTCCGTCGTGTCGCCGCGAGCTTGCTCGGGCGCCATATAAAGCGGAGTGCCTGCGATCACGCCGCTGCGAGTGAGTGAGGCATCGTCGACGGCGCGCGCCAATCCGAAGTCGGTGATGGTTACTCGTTCGACGCCGTCCGCAAGCAGAACGTTGGCTGGCTTGATGTCGCGATGCACGAGCCCTTGCTGGTGGGCCGCGGCGAGTCCCGCGGCAATCTGGGTAGCGATGCGAAGGATGTCCGCGAGCGGCAACGCTCCCTCGTTGTCGATGCGTCGCTGCAGCGATGGCCCTCGCAGATAGGGCATGACCAGGTACGGCAACGCGTCTCCCGCAATTCCGACTTCGTCAATCGAGACGCCGTGCACAGCAATCACGTTGGGATGCAGCACGGCGGCCGCGGCCTTCGCCTCACGACTGAATCGATGCCGCGCCGCGGCGCTGGTCGCCAAATGCGGCGCCAGCACCTTGATCGCCACCACGCGGTCCAGGGACGGGTCGTGTGCCTTGAGCACGACGCCCATCCCGCCACTGCCGACAACCGCCGACACCTCATAGGGGCCGATGCGGCCGAGCTTCCCGGGATCGTCGGTCGGCTTCAGCCAACGCAGCACTTGCTCTGCTTCAACGCTGCATCCGCGGCTGTCTAGTGCGGAAACGCCGTCAGTGGCGCTGTCGCAAGGCGCCGGGACGTCATGTTCGTCCTCGCGCAGGTAACAGCTGGCCTTGTGCCAGGCGTCCTCGTCGGCAGTGCGCCGGCCGAGGGCGGCTTGGCAACGAGCACATGTGTCCAAATGACGCTCGAACGCTTCGAGTGCCTCTCCGGCAAGTCGGTGTGCCAGAAATGCCTCGATGCTGCTTGCGTCACACGATGTTGGTTCCGCTCTCATGATGTTGCGTGCTCCACAAAATTACCCGTCGCCTGACATGGCTCCGTGAGTCATGTTTCCGTCAGTGGATCGTTAACTGCGCCGCTGGCGTTTCGGCGGTCCATGTCCAATTCGGCGGCCTGCCAGTCGAACTCGGTCACTGCCTCTCTCAAACGCTGCATCACGCGACTCCGCGCGGTGTAGATCGCGCCCAGCGATTTGCCGAGACGCTCGGCGACGGCCGCACATTCTTCTCCCACGACCATGGTTTGCCAGAACGCATCCCAGGTCGCGGCGGCGAACTCGCCGCGAATCCGCGCGGCGGCCCAGCGAAACGCCTGTCGCTCCAGTTCGAGCCGGTAGACGGCGGACGACTCATCGGGGTCCGGGATGGCGACGAGCCGTTCACCTGCGCTGGTGCCCCCGCGAGCTGCGTCGGCACGTCGGCGCCGCATGGCGTCGACGGCGGCGTTTCTCGCGACGGTCGCCAGCCAGCGGCGAAATCCATGCGCCGGCTTGCCGCCTTCCCACTGGCCAAGCTGTCCCGCGACCTTCCACAGCACCTGTTGCACGAGATTCTGCGCATCGGATTCCTGCATACCCAGGCGGCGCCCGAGACGCATGACGAGCGGCCGGTAGATGGCCACAAACTCCTCCCATGACGCGACATCATGCGGGTCGCGAAGCTTGGCGAGCAGTTGAACGTCGGTTGCTTGGCTATCTTCCATGGAGGCGATTTGACCAGCCCGCGACTGCGCGTTGAAGCGATGGAACAGGAATTCCCGTTGGCCGCGACGGACCATCCGGGCGCGAGCGTCCGCCCGCGAGCGGCCTCCAAAGCGGCCTCTTAACGAGTTCAACGCAAGCTATCCCAAAACCTGTCACGCGGATTGCCGCCTGCGAGAAATGAGCGGCTCTGACGAGGCTGGCGCCCTAGCGTGGGTGTCCTCGCCCGCGAGCGGCGAGCAGCCGCCAAGATCGTCCGTAGCGTGGGCGTCCTCGCCCGCGAGCGGTGAGCAGCCCTAGCGTCGTGGTGCAGGCTGCCGGCCTGCAATCTTCGCTCAAGACCACAGTAATCACAGGCTGGCAGCCCGTGCCACGGGCTCAGGCGAGCAATTGTCGTGGTGCAGGCTACCAGCCTGCACGCACTACTTGACCAGCCGGGCGGTCGGGCGCTTGATGATCCTTTCGAAGATGTCGATCAGCCGCTGCTCGTATTCGGCGGGGTTGCCGGACCCGCGCGTCGCTTGGCCGTTGACGTCAGCGGTGCCGCCGATTCTCGCAAGCCGATCCATGAAGTCGTAGTCGGCGCCGAGTCCGATTCCGACCGGGTATACGTCGACCTTGTTCGACTGCAGCTTGGCGCCCTGCATCAGCGCCGCGTCGTACCAATAATAGCCGCCACCATACATGTTCGAGTCGGGGTTGCTGCTGAAGTACGAGTCGATCGCGGTGTTGCTGGAAATGTAGTCATTGGGGACGCCGTCGGTGAGCAAGATCACGACTTTTTGCGTTCGCTCGCGACCGGCGCCGCCTTCCGAGGCAGGCTTTAAATGCTGTGAGGCGAGGCTCAGCCCGGCCTCGGTCGCGGTGGTGCGGCCTTTGTCCCCGGTGGATTGGAGATACGTCGACATCTGCATCGCCGTGGAGTAGGTGTCCGTCAGGGTTTGAATCAACTGTGCTCCGTTGTCGACCGAGTCGTACGTGACGATGGCGACTCGGTCGCGTGCGCCGCCGGCGGGAATTCCGCTGTTGCGGGTTGCCGCGACTTGAATGGCGGAGATGATGGCTCGTCGCGATGCGTGCGCAGGCTGCTCGCGCGGGGGAAACAGGAACGATTGGCCGTTGACCGACTCCGAGTGATACGGGCAGCTCGAGTTGAAGATGGACAGCGGTGTCAGGTTGCTGTTGTCGGGGCGCAGGTCGCGGCCGTGGTCCAGCATGAACTGCACATAGGTCGCGTAGCCAATCCAGTTGCGATACTGGTGAGGCAGGCTCCAACTCGCTGAGGGGAAGGTGTAGTTGTTGGGGTTGTTGAACTTGTAGATGCGGTCGCTGTCCTGCCAATACGGGATCCAGCCACGATCGGTGGGCGGGGCGCCGGGCGTTTGCCACAACAGCGCGGACGAGGACGCCAACCGTGGCGCCGCAAACATGCTCCACACCGCCAGTGCCTGCTCCGTGGCGCCGCTCCAACGATGTGGACGAGGCAACTGCCCGATCGGCGGCGGGGACGGCCCCGTCGGGGTCGAGTCGCCTCCGCTGCTTCCTCCACCGCTGTCGCCACTGCTTGGCTCCTCCGGCGGCGCGATCTTCACGGAGATCAGAATGTAGTCGAGATACTTTTCCCAATAGGCGTAGTTGGCTGTCGTCGGCGCGGGCAATGCGTTGGGCATCAGCCTCGCAATCTGGTTGTCGATGATCCAGCTGTAACCTTTCACCTTCCGCGTCGCCTCGGTGTCGGTCGATACGATGCGGTAGGCGTCCGGAACGGTGAATCCCGACAGCGGACCGTCGTCCTTGGTCATCTCGGCGTACGCGTATTCGTCGGCCACGACTCCGAGCGGTTGTCCGACGTACTCGAGCTGCCCCGGATACGTGCCGTAGCCAAAGTCCTGGTACAGCGCTTGAATCAGATCGGTGCCGGCGGTGGGATAACCAGCCGAGGCGTATGCACTGTCGATGGTTTGCGTCGCCCACACGGGCTCCGTGTCGTCGTTCATCGATCCCGAAAGGTCGACGACAAAGGCGATGTCGCGTGGGTTGGCGGTGGCGACGGCGGAGGCCTGAATGGTCGCGTAGGCGCGCCCCAGCATATGCCCGAAGAACAGCGGCAAGTTGGTCCGCGTCACGGTGACTCGCACTGCATTGCCAATCTGGTTGCCCGCGGCGAAGTCGCGCTGCTCGGAGTTCCAATTGCCCAGCTCGACGTTGACTTCGCTGCCGGTCACCTGCTTGCCGACGACGCTATGGCTCGTGGCAAACTCGCTGGCGATCAGCTGGATGTCGGCGGCTGTGTTGTCCATCGCATTGCCGGCCGCCAGCGCGCCGGAGTCGGCTGCCAACTGCAGCTCGGTCTTGGCCAGCATCATGATGCCGATATCGAGCGAGAACGCCGCCATGGCGCACAACAACACCAGCGTCAACGCCGTCCATGCCAAAGTGGCTCCCCGCCGCGACCGGATTTGACTCATGGCTCCATGACTCTTTCGCAATGGGATGGCGATGGCAACGCCTCGAACTGCCCAGCCGAGTTCGGACTTGACCCGGCTCAACCTACTCGACGGTCTCACGGCGCATCACCGCGGTGGCCGACAAAGATCGACCAGACATAAAGCCCGGGTTCAGCCAAGCCGCGTCGTCGAACAAGATGCTCACGGTGACGCTGACCGGCTCTCCATAGGCGGCGGAGGATGGCGGCGAAGGCGTGGTTGAAATCGTCGCGCCTTGAATGCCGGCGCCGGTGAGGTAGCGATTGGCGGCCGATTCGACATCGGCGTCCGTGGCGCCGTCGAAGACGCCAACTCGAGCGCCCTCGCGTGCCGCATTCGTGATGACTTGCTGCACCATCACGGCTCGACCTGTTTCGATAATGCCCAACAGCATGACGACGAACACCGGCGCAATGACGGCGAACTCCACGGCTGCGACACCTCGACGGACGGCGCGGGAGCGCAACGGAAGTCCAGAGACCTGTTGAAAACTCGGCCTCTTCGGAGAGGGGAGCATGATGGCCCTTTGCCCAACTAAAACAAGGCGGATCGGAATTCGCCCCTTGATCGGGGTATTGAGAAACTAGGTTGCCCGAGACGCGAGACAAGCAAGTTTGCCAAGGTCCGAACTGCACATTGGCCCGTTGCTCCGCAGATCCGGCACCGTCGGCGCAACCGGTCCTCACAAGGGTCCCCTGCGAGCCTTGTGAGGCTGCGGTTCCTCATTTTGCCGCTCCGCGTCAAAATCACAGGCTGGCAGCCTGTGCCACGTCAAAATCACAGGCTGGCAGCCTGTGCCACGTCAAAATCACAGGCTGGCAGCCTGTGCCACGTGCTTGGCAGTCAGTGCCAGTTCAATTCGTCCCGATCGCCGGCTCGATATGCACGAGCACATCCTGGATGCCCGGCACGCTGGCCAGCAACTGGTCTTTGACGGCGTGCGACAACGCATGGCCATTGCGAACGGACATGTCGCCGTCAACCACGACGTGAATGTCGACGAACATCCCCAATCCGCTCTTGCGAACACGGCACTTCTCGATGGCCACCACGCCTGCGACGCTGGCCGCGGTCGATCGCACTTTCGCAACTACCTCGGGGGGCGGCGCCGCGTCCAGCACATCGCGCCAAGCCGAGCGAAACAGTCGCGCGCCGTTGAACGCGATGACGGCGGCGGCAACCAGCGCCGCCCAGTCATCGGCGGCTTCGTAGCCTTTGCCGAAGCTGATCGCGATCGTGATGCCGATGAACGCTGCGATGGAAGTCAACGCATCGGAGCGGTGATGCCAGGCGTCGGTCTGCATCGCCGTGCTGCTAATCGCCTCTCCCGTTTGAAACAGGCGACGGAACATCAGCTCCTTCGTGGCCACGACGATCACCAGGATTAGCAACGTGTATGCCTCGGGCATGTGGTGCGGCGTTTGAATCTCGCGGATGCTCTGGATCGTGATTCCCGCCGCGGCCGCCAGCAACGCCGTGGCCACAACCAATGCCGAGAGCGGCTCGACCTTGCCATATCCGTAAGGGTGCCGTTCGTTGGGCGGCTGTGTGGAGATTCTCAAACTTCCCAAGACGATGAGGGAGCTGAGAATGTCGAGCATCGATTCGATGCCGTCGGCGATCAAGGCATAGGAGTTGCCCAGTACGCCGCCGGTGATCTTGACGGCTGCCAGCAGGCTGCTGGCAAGAATTCCCCACGCCGTGGCGCGTGCGCCTCGAGACGCTGACTCCTGCAGCTGCTCTTGGCCGGGTGGCGAGGGTGTTGTGCCGTCTACGGACATGGCCGATCAACGGCCTGACTTCGAGAGCCCGCGAATAAATCGCACCGCGAGCGGGTGCGCCGGCTCGGCCATTCCGCCATGGTCGTAGCCATCCAGTTCGAACAGCTCCGTTTGCTCGTGGCCGGCCACCTTCATCATCCGCCAGAGATAGGCGTTCTCTTCGTAGCGTCCGAGCATCTCCTTCTCGCGGTCTCCCGTGATGAGCAGCAACGGGGGCGCATCCTTGCGGACGTGATACAGCGGCGCCAGCTCATCAACAATCGGCTGCTTGCCGTCGATGCCGCGTTCGGCTCGCACGGTGAAATGCGTGATGGTGTGGCCGCTGTAGGGAATCAAGCCGGCGATGTGATTCGGGTCGATGTTGTGGGCCGCCAGCCAGCGACGGTCGAGGCCCACCATGCTGGTCAAGTAACCGCCGGCGGAGTGGCCGCTGACGAAGATCTTGTCACGCGAGCCGCCGAACCGCTCAATGTGGTTGAAGGTCCAGGCCACCGCCGCCGCGGCGTCCTCAATGTAGGCGGGCGACTTGACTTGGGGATGGAGCCGGTAATTCACGGCGACCACGGCGAGGCCTTGGTTCTGCAACCCCCGCGGCACGGACTTGTTGCCCGCTTTGAGCCCCCCGCCGTGAAACCAGACAACCGTCGCGAAGTTCTTGGCCTGCTCGGGGTAGTACACATCCAAGCGGCAACGCTCCCGCATGTAGTCGGTGAGCCCCTTCTCGTCTCGATAGAGAATGTTCTCCTCGGTCTTGTACGCCGGACGGGCTTCCCGTCCCTCCTGGGCCTGCGTCGCGGTGTTCGCCAGTGTCGCCAGCGCGCCGAGGCACAAAAACAGCGAACGGGGCAGGGGGGGAAGCAACGCGAGAAACACGTTTCGAATTCGAGGAGGCATTGCGAGAACTTCTGCGGGACCGGAAGATTGGAGCATGATGGAGTCGCCCTGAGGCGAGCGGGACAAGTCGCCTTGCCCTCCATGGTACCGTCGAACTTCGGAGACTGCGATGAGCCGCCCACTGACGCATCCACGCGACGAGATCATGCAGACGATGGAGCGGATCTATCGCAGCCGAATGACCACGACCTCCGGCGGCAATCTGTCGATTCGCGAGCCGTCCGGAGACATCTGGATCACGCCCGCTCGCGTCGACAAAGGCAGCCTGACTCGGCAAGACATCGTCTGCGTCCATGGCGACTCGAACGCGGCCCGGGCAAACGATCGGGCCTCCGCACCGCATCCGCCCTCGTCCGAGTTCCCCTTTCACAAGGCAATCTACGCGGCTCGCCCCGACGTGCAGGCAATTGTGCACGCGCATCCCGTCGCGCTGGTCGCGTTCAGCATATGCGGCCAGACGCCGCAGACGCGGTTGTTCCATCAAGCCCATTCGGTGTGCGGGAAAACCGGCTTCGCTCCCTATGCGCTGCCCGGCAGCGAGCAATTGGGCAGCCGCATCGCCGACGCCTTTCGAGCGGGCTGTGACAGTGTGATTCTGGAGAATCATGGCGTGGTCGTCGGGGGCGAGTCGCTTTCGCATGCATTTCAGCGTTTTGAGGCGTTCGAGTTCGCGGCCAAGACGATCATTGCAGGCAGGCAGCTGGGCGAGATTCACTATTTGTCCGAGCCGCAGTTGGCCGAGGCGCTCGGCCGTCAAGTTTCGCTGAAGAGCATGACGCCTCCGCGAGCCACGACCGAGGAGATGGAGCTGCGCCGTCAGCTTTGTTTGTTCATCCGTCGCGGCTGTCGGCAGCGGCTGTTGATCAGCACCGAAGGCAGCTTTTCCGCCCGGCTCGGCGACGACACCTTCGTGATCACGCCGACGCAGCGCGATCGCGAGCTGCTGACGCCCGAGCAGCTGGTGTTGATCGACGGCGGGCAGCGCGAGAAGGGCAAGAAGGCCAGCCGCGCGGTGCTGGCGCACCGCGCCATCTATCAACGCCACCCGCACGTGCAGGCGATCTCCTTTGCTCATCCGGTCAACGCGACGGCGTTCAGCGTTACGGCGTCGCGGCTGGACGCTCGCACGATTCCGGAGAGCTACGTGTTTCTTCGCGACGTGGGTCGGATTCCTTATGGCGTCCAATACCGGAATGACGGCGAGATTGCCGAGTATCTATCCGCCTCGGCGCCCGCTGCGCTATTGGAGAACGACGGCGTGCTGGTCACCGGCTCCAGTGTCCTCGACGCCTTCGATCGGCTCGAGGTGCTCGAGTCCACCGCCGAGGCGCTGATCAACGCCCGCGCGCTTGGAACGGTTTCGGTCATGCCCGCCGAGGTGATTCGCGAGCTCCGCGAAAGTTTCCACCTCGATTGACCACTACCGGGTCGCTAGCGCCGCGTACTAGGTTCGAAATCGCGCACGCGCTTTCAGAGTTGCACACGCGCTTTCATTGCGCACCACAAGCGCAAAAGCCCCGAAGGGGCGACAGAAGGTAGCCACGGGCGTAAGCCCGTGGAATCGCGTTGCGGACGCGCGTTCGCATTCGCTCACCACAAGCGCAAAAAGCCCCGAAGGGGCGACAGAAGGTAGCCACGGGCGTAAGCCCGTGGAATCGCGTCTCGGACGCGCGTTCGCATTCGCTCATCACAAGCGCAAAAAGCCCCGAAGGGGCGACAGACGGTAGCCACGGGCGCGAGCCCGTGGAGCGCGTTGCGGACGCGCGTTCGCATTCGCTCATTACAAGCGCAATAAGCCCCGAAGGGGCGACAGACGGTAGCCACGGGCGTAAGCCCGTGGAATCGCGTCTCGGACGCGCGTTCGCATTCGCTCATCACAAGCGCAAAAAGCCCCGAAGGGGCG
>JAGQPF010000692.1 GCA_020426845.1 Planctomycetales bacterium | reverse complement strand
GCTGTAAGCAACCACACCCGATTTGCCGTAAAAAGCGTACACATGATCCGCATCCGCCGCGGGACTGTTCGCGGCAAACCCGTGGTCGCGGATGCTCTCCTCTTCGGGCAGCTTGGCCGGCTCGGTCATCTGCCATACCACCTCGCCATCGGCAAGCGCAACGCACAACAAGTGCCGCTTCAGCTGCTCACGAGTTCCACGCGGCTCGCCCGGCACCAGGTATCCGCTGAAGGCCGTCAGATAAATGTGCCCATTCTGGACGACCGGGCTCGAGGCGCCGGCGCCGGGCAAGGGCGTCTTCCAAACGATGTTCTCCGACTCGCTCCAACTCGTTGGCAGACCTGTCGCACTGCTGGCGCCGTTTCCTTCAGGACCGCGAAAACGCGACCAATCGTTCGCGGCCGCCGCGACGTCTTGTGTGCCACTGCTGGCTGGCGAAACCAGCGGACCACCTTGCTCCGACTCGCCCGGCGTCGCTGACAGTTGGCTTGCCGACGCTGGAGTTTGCGGCTCGCTCGAGCCAACCGCCCCTGTCGTGTCGGCCGGCGCAGAACACGAGAGGCTGCACACAGTGACGGCGAGCACGATCGACAACCAATGAAAGCGAGTCATGAGCATTCAGTCCAAACAGCGATGGGGAGAGTAACCGTCAAAGGAAACCCGAAGCGTAAGCGAGGGATCAGCAGCGCAATGCCCGCCTGAAACGAGACAACTTCTTCTAGCGGCAAGCGAATCGGCAGACAATGCGCCACAGTGCTCAAACGCGTCCGAACCCAAACCATAACGCCAGGCGCGGGCGAAATCCAAACATTAGCCGGATGGCGCTTGCTTCTGTCGCTGGACAGGATTGCCGGCTATCGCAGCAGCGACGGCTGAAGAAGAAACCGCCGTTCGTCAAGCGGCAACGGCGTAGCGTCCCTCTCGGGGGCCCCCGCTCCGGCATCGTCGATGTGCGATGCGCCGCCGAACGGCCAGCTCATCGCACGCCGTGCCTCGTACTCGGCGGGGGTCAGCAGCCCGCCAGTCGGCTGGCGAGGCAGGAGGGTTTCAGGGCTGGGACCGATCTGCGGGGTGGGACTAAGCGGCGAGACAGGCGTGAGCGCTTCGGGCGGCAGATGATTGCCGGTGTCGCCGACAATGGTCGGCTGAGTTCCCTTGGTTTCCGAGTTCGGATTGACGGAAACCCTGACGTTGACGGCAGGCTCCTCAGCCGGGACGACATCGAATCGCGCATAGAGTGTCGCCAAGAACAGCACGAGCAGGACGCCGATGACGCCCAACGCGATGTTTGTTTGGCTTCCCATCGCCTCCTCCCTGAGGCCGATCGCTCGCCGACTTCGCAGGATCAATCCCGGGTTCGTTCGGCGACTCTTAGTCGAGCGGACCGACTGCGTGGGTTCCGCTCAATCTCCGCTTCATTAGGAGTTATCGGCTTTCGAGTCAAGGTGTGGTAACGCGGATCGTCTCGAAACGCCTGTTTTACTCGCCGGTCTTCCAGGGAGTGGAAGCTGATCAACGCGGCTCGGCCACCGGGCTTCAGCACATCCGGCAGCCGTTTTAGCACGCTCTCGAGCGCCCCCAATTCGTCGTTGACCGCGATCCGTAGGGCCTGGAAGGTGCGAGTCGCCGGGTGAATCGACGAATTCTGGCGACTCTGGGCAGGAATGCACGATTGCACTAGCGAGGCAAGATCTGCGGACGTCATGACGGGCCGGCGATCTTCACGGCGGGCCACCAGTTTGCGAGCAATCCGGCGGCTGAAGCGCTCCTCGCCATAGGCATATATTAAGTCGGCCAGATGCTTCTCGCTCAGCCGCTGCAGCAAGCGCCAAGCCGGATCGCCCTCGGTCACGTCAAAACGCAGATCGAGCTCTCCGTCGGATTGGAAGCTAAAACCTCGCTCCGCGTCGGCGAGTTGATCGCTGGAAAGCCCCAAATCCAATAGCACACCATCAACTGGCGCCAACTCAAGCTCCGCAAACACCTCGGGCAAATCGCGGAAACTCGCCTGATAGATCGCGCACGGTGGTTGCGGCAGCCACTCCCGCGCCGC
>JAGQPF010000691.1 GCA_020426845.1 Planctomycetales bacterium | reverse complement strand
GGGCGTCGCTGCGCTGTGCCCCGGGCTACGTTGAGGAAGGCCTTCAGCCTTCGATGGAATGTTGGGCGTTAACCCAGGGCGGCCTTCGTTTGCCCTGGGCGCGGCGTTGCCTGCGGTTCGCGGATTATGCGGTCTCGTTTTGCGTTTCGGTTTTACCTGTGTCGCAGGAAATCCACTCGAAGGCTGAAGGCCTTCCTGAACGTAGCCCGGGGCAAGCGCAGCGCCGCCCCGGGTTTGCGTTTGTGCTTCCGTTTTCCCGTCCCGAACTAGCCTTGCGGCGGGGAATCCATTCGAAGGCTGTAGGCCTTCCTCAAAAGCCCGGGACACAGCGCAGCGCCGCCCCGGGTTTGCGATTGTGCTCCCGCTTTTCTGTCCCGGTTTTGCCTTGCGGCGGGTTTCACCATCGCAATCAATTTCGATTCAACTGCTCAAGCAGTTCGCTGGCCGCTTGACGCATCTCGGGCGCGATGTGGTCGGCTGACAACGCGGCGAGCAACTGCTTGGCTTCGTCGGTCCGTTGTTGCTCGATCAAGAGCAGCGCGTAGTTGTAGCTGAGGTCGGCGTCGAACGACGCGTCGAGCAGGGCACGATAACGCTTGGCGGCGGTTGCGAGATCGCCAACGTGGTGTGTGGCGATGGCCAACGCGGCGCGTAGACGGGGCGAGTCAATGCCATTTTGCTCTGCCTGACGCAGCTCGGTCAGGGCGTCGGGCCAACGCTGTTGATTCGCCAGGGCGATGCCAAGCAATTCGTGAGCGGAAGCCTCCTGCGGCGATGTGTTCAGCCAGACTCGCGCCGCTGCCTCAGCCTCCTGCCATCGTTGCGCGTCGCCCAACAGCAGGGCATACAGTCGGCACGCGTCCGCGAGCACGGGCGATCCCCAAGTGGCGCGGCGAGCATGTTCAATCGCCTCGTCCAGGCGTTGAAACTCCCGCAGGTATCCTGCCGCCAGCAGATTCGCTTCGGGATCATTGGGCAAGATGCGGCAGGCTTCCAATGCGAGCTCACCGGCCTCGAGATGCTTGCCTGCCCAGTTGAGCACTTTGGCGAGATTTCTTAGTCCGCTGCCTCGCCGTTCGGGAGTCAATTGACGCTCCGCCCATTGGTCGACCGCCGCGCCTGCGGTCTCCAAGTCGGCAGTGTTGATCGAGATCACATCCATGTCAGCCAACTCGGCCGCCAATTGCTTGGCCAGTGCGCCGTGCCAGTGAACGCGTGGATGAACATGGTCGAGGAAGTACGCTTGGCCTACGCAAGTGTGACCGTGGCGTCGACGGCAATCGTCCTCCAGCAGACCGCGAAAGTCGACCAATCGCACGTGGTCGCCCGTGACGTCGTGCATCGCCTTGACCAACGGATCAATGGCTCGCAACGGGCAAACATCCTCTTCGATCGCGCGTAGCAGGTGCCGACGCGCGCGAACGGCTTCGTCGGCACTTAACGCGTCGGGACTCGCCAGCAACGCGCGGCCGAGCCAGTAGTGAGCGGCGGCGAACCGCGGCTGCTGCTCCACCAGCTTTTGCAGCTGAGCAATGGCCTCCGGCCGCCTGCCCACGGCGAGCAACTGTTGTGCAGAGACAAGCTGCTCCGCGGACTCTGCCGTGCCGGCCGAGATGGACGGCTCCGATTTGAACGGCTCGCAGTCGGCGAGGTTGCAGGCTGGCGTGACCAGCAACAACGGCACGCCGATGTCGTCGGCAATCCTCGCCATGCGCCGCAGGTTCCAGCTAAAGTGCTCGACGATGCGTTCCCGCAATGCGTCGTCGCGGTGGTACGCTTCGAGGCCGACGGCGCGCCTCGGAGCGGAAGGAGAGCTCTGCTCTTGAGCCGTCGCGGGGTGGTCAAGAATCGCGGTCACCTCGCTGGCGAGTGTCGCCGGACGAGGGGCGTCGCCGCGACTGCCGAGACTTCGGTCGAGCAATTGAAACGTTCGTGTCCGGGCGGCCAGCCGCGTGAGCTCGCGCCGCCAAGCGGGCACCTGTCGGATGGCCCCGTAGGTTCGCTCTTCGAGAAACTCGTTGTGCCCCGTCTGGAGGACGATGGCGTCGGGCTCGTAGTTGGCAATCTCATGACAAACCTTTGTCAGTCGGTAGCTGGCATAACTGACGCCACCACAGTTAATCACTTCGATCGGCCGGCCCGGCAGCGCTATGCTCAGCAGCTCTCGCAGCTGCCCCACGTACGAGGTGGAGTCCGCATAGGGGCGGCCGTAGGTTGTCGATCCGCCCAAGCAAAAGATCCTCAATGTCCCCGGCCGCTTCTTGACGCTGAATTGTTGGTCGTTGAACCATGCCAACTTGGCGCGACGGGTTTGCAACACCGGCTCGCCGCCGTCGCTGGGGCTGGCCAACGGCACGAACAGAGATTGTTGGTCGAAGCCGACGAACGGGTCCGCGTCGGCCGGCAGCCGCACGCCGCACAAAGCCAGCATCAGCTCGAGCGCGGTGAAGAACAGGCAGCAGGTGATTGCCGCGAATGCCGACTTCTTCCACCAAGGCAGACGCGGCCGCGGCTTAGCCATCGCCAGGCTCGGTTTGCGGCATGGGCCGCTGCAGGCCTTGCGAGGCGGTGGTCAAGTCGGGCGCCTGCAGCTGGCTCAGCCAATCAATCCACGCATTGTCCGGCGGCGCGAACGGGCGGAACTTCTCCTGCTTGCCGTGCTCCTCCGTGTAGAGAATGGCACGATGCATGCCGAGCTGGGCGGCGGCCGGCGAGTCCATCAGATTGGCGCTGTCGGCAGCGGTCATTTGGAACAGCACGCGGAGCTCGAAATCCTTCAGCGTCTGGCGGTCGAACCAGCGGCTGGCGGTGTTGAAGGAGTCGGCCCAAACGAGCACATGGATGCCGTGTGCCGGACCTTCTCGCAACAGCTGCTGCAACAGTTTGTCGGGCTTGCCCGCTTGCCCGTCGCCGCTGTCGCTGAACGAGAACGAATAGTCGTCCTCGCTTCGCCGCAGGTCGCGGAAGCGAGACAGATTGTGCAGCAACAGGAATCGCGGCGGGCAGTGCTCATCCTGATCGCGTTCGCGCCGGGCTCGCTCCTCGGCCAACTTCGCCAGCACTTCCTCGGTGGCCTTGAGCGGATGGCAACGGACGGCGCCGCCGAGCGATTCGTGCTCGACCAAGCGTTGCCAGGCGCCGGCCAGCCCGGATTCGGGACGAGTGCCATCAATGACCTCCACCTCCACCCCGGAGCTGGCGCCGAGACTAATTGCGGCGTTGGCGAGCACGCCCAGCGCCATCTCCTCCAGGGGCCCGACGACTAGCAAGTTGGCGCCGGACTGTCGGGAGAAGTCGCAATAGGTAGGCGGCTTGATCGCCACGGCGGCGCCAAGCCAGGCGCGCGGCGGAGCGATGGAGGCCCGGTCGTGCGTCTCGCCGCCGGACCGGCTTCGTCGCATGTGTTCAAGCAATTCGGGAGTCCGCAACGGATTGGCCGGGACGTTGCCCTCGAACACGATCGGGGCAGGCATCTGCGTCCCCTGTTCGCGGGCGAGCTGCTCGACGCGTTGAAGTTGCTCAACACGCTCGCTGTCGGACAGGAAAACCACTTGGAACGGACTGTTGCCCTCAAAACGGCCGTTGGCGTTGTTGTAGATCGCCTCGCCCGGGCGAGTGAGCAGTCGCGCAGCCGTGTTGTCTTCGCTCAGGATCAGGTGGGCGTCCGACTCGCTGCACTGCAAGGCGATCCGCACGGCCATCTGGCCGATGGTGCTGCGCGGCAGGGAGTATCCGCCGGCCAACGTTTGCGAGCCGAGCAGCACATGGATGCCGAATGCGCGGCCTTGGCGCACGAGACGGTCGAGCAGCAACGCCGCGTCCGCCGCGATCTTGTCGTCCTTGACGAACAGCTCCTGAAACTCGTCGATGACCAACAGCGTTCGCGGCATCGGTTGATCGGGGCACGCTTCGCGAAAGCCTCGCACATCCTGCACGCTTGCGGCCCGGAACAGGTCGCCGCGTCGACGCAGCTCTTCGTCGAGACGCTCCAGCACGCTCATTCCGAATTCTCGCTCGCTTTCAATCGCGATCACGCGAGCGTGCGGCAGCAGGTATGTGGCGTAGGGCTTGAATTCCACGCCTTTTTTGAAGTCGATCAGGTAGAACTCCACTTCCTCGGGACTGTAGTGCAAGGCGCAATTGGTGATCAGCGCGTGCATCAGCGTTGACTTGCCCGAGCCCGTCTTGCCCGAGATCAAGACATGTTGGGACACGCCTTTGCCGAGCCGCAGATGCTGCAGCTTGGTGGCGCCGGCGCGGCCCAAGGGAACATCCAGCTCCTCACGGCAGTCGGATTGCCAAATTCGGTTGGCCTCGGGCGCGACCAACTCGAACGGGACTTCCACTCGGTCTGCGTCGCGCACGTGTCGGCCGATCTGGCGAATGGCTTTGGTGAACGCCTCCTCGACCGGCGGTGAGTCGATCGAAAACGGCAGCGCGCGTAGGCGAGCATCCTTCGGGCGGAAGCCATTCAAAGTCCATTGCAGCGTCGTCGCGTGCGACTCGAGCTCGTCGATGAAGAAGTCACGCGGCAGCTTTTTGCGCGTGTCGATGCTGATCAGTGTGAACACGCCGCACTTGGCGCCCGTGGAGGCAATGCTGACCAGCCGCCGAGCCGACTCTTCGGTGAAGCCTTCGGGGAAATTGGCGACGACCAGGATTCGATAGGGCTCGGCCACTTCGCCGGCATGGGCGTTGTACTCTTGGATCGACGCGAACTCGTTCCGCAGATACTTTTGGATGACGTTCTCGGTGTGCTCGGTGAGGTCCACGAGCTGCTGCTGGATATGCTGCTGCTCGGTCCAAATCCGCGGCCCAACGATCTGCTCGTCAAAGTCCGCGAGGTGCATAAACGCCGAGAAGTTTTGGCCAAGCGCCTCGGGGTCGATGATGGTGAAGCGCACTTTGCCGGGCGGGACCGCCATCAGCATTCTCAGCATCAGCGTCTGCATCAGCTTGACCGCGATCTGCTTGCCCTCGTCGGAGCACTCCAGCACCAGGGATGGCCGCTGAGGGAAAGCGAGCGCGGCGGGCAGGTTGACACGGGGCTCATCAAGCCGAAGTCGCGGGTCCTCCGGGGGCTCGCTGTACTGGTCGATGTCGATCACGTAGTGGCCGTAGGGAAACGCGGCGGCGGGCGACCGGGGCGGCTGCCACTGGTCCCAGTCGATGTCCTGCCATGCGGGGAACAGTTGCCGGCAGTAGCCGTTCATGGCGTCGATCTCCGCCCGGATCCGGGTCAGTCCCTTCGTCCACCTCGCGACCAGTTGTGACATGCCTTCGTCATAAACGCGCTGGCTGCGCTCGAGCTGCTCGCGGTTGTCTTGCGTGAGCTTCCGCATCGCTTCGGCGTGGCGTCCCGTCTCGCCTTCGATTGCCGGTTGGTAGGTCTGCTCGATCTGCTGCATCTGCGTGGCAAGACGCTCTTGAATCTCGCGTCGGCGTTGGCCGAAGCCGTCGCGGACTTCTGCCGCCGTCGCGTCGAACGTGCTCTGCTGGAGCTGCAGCTGTTCTCGGAGCGTCTCGTCGATCTTCTGAGCCTCCTTGACGGCCTGCAGCTTGAGGCGGTGCCGTTTGCCCTCGGCCTCCTCGGTGGCCTGTCCCCAGGCGCGATTCATCAGCTTGGTGGAACATTGCAGTAGATTCGCGGCTTGGGGGAGGATTTCTCGCGCGTGGCGTTTCACTCGCCAGCCGCAGAGCAATCGTGTGATGCCGGTCAGGGCGAGCGCGCCGCCGACGGACACCACGACCCACAAGCCGTTCGACCAGCCGAGCCAGTGGCCTGCGGGATAGATGCCGCCCAGCCCGAGAAAGATGGACATGATCACCGTCCAGCCTTCATCGAAGAACTTAGCCGACGCCTTGTGCCCCAGCAGCTCGAGTTGCCGGCCCGAGGCCTGCATGGCGGCGACGGCTTGCGCCAGCGGCGAGGCGCCCGGAGGGATCAACGCTTCGGGCACCGCGTCAGCGTCCCCTGGAGGGAGTTCGACCCGCCGCCGCCGTGCCTCGGCTTGCGCCTCGCCGGTGGCCGTTTGATGCTGAGCTTCGACATTTCGCCAGCCTTGCTCGAAAGCGAGCCACTGCTTCTTCAGGGCGGCAGTCGCCTGCTCCAGTTGCTCATGGCTGCGTTCGGTCCGTTGCTGGGCCTTGCGCCTCAGCGCGTCCAGCCGTTCCTGGTGCTCGCGGGGCGCCGTGCGCTCGAAACGCAGCTCATCCTCCTCGACGCTCCGCAGGGCGGTGGTCTGGACGTGCTTGGCTTCGGCGATGGCCCGATTGCGTTCCTTGTTCAGCCGGTCCGCCGTCTCGCTGTGGCGCCGCACCTCGGCCTCTCGCAGCGATTGAAACGACTCGTTGGCGGTGTTGTGGCGAGCGACCCGGTTGCTGCCGAGCGACCGCTCGGTCTCGGCTCGCTCGGCGGCAAGCACCGCCAGTTGTGCGAGCAGCTCGGACTGCCGCTCGGTGGTGATGTCGGGCGTTTTCTCTGGCAGCTGATTCATCGCGTCTCGTGGTCTACGTCAAAGGCGGGCAGGCGGTGGCGGCGGGCCCTGGTTGAGTCATTGGTGACGGCAGCATGTCAGATGAGACCCGAATCCGGGCGATCCGGATCGGCGCACTCCGACTCGGCCTCGGCGATCACCTCTGCGAATTTCGTCACCGCCGCCGACACCTGGGACAGCAACGGAGCGAGGGCCTGCAAGTAGTCTGCCTCGAATTTGCGGCAAGCGCCGTCGGTCCATTGCTCGCGAGTGTCCCGCCAGCGGTCCCGCAAGTCGTTGGCCGCGCGAGTCAATCGCCCCATGCCGGAGTTCAGATCGCAGGGTCTCATGGTGTTCCGCTCCGGGGCTTGCCTAGGACAGGCGTTGGTGATCAACGATGGAGAATTCTATGGGGATGACTTCCAGCGGTGCGCGCCACGCACCATGGGGATGGCGGGGAGAGTCGGGGAGGCCCCGGGGATCATTGCTTTACTTCGCATCGGGAGGCGGCTCCGGTGGTGTTGGTGGCGTCGGCGACGTGCTCGCGGCTTCATTTCCGCCGGAGCTTGCCAGCTCTGCGTATCGTTGCAAAGCGGTCGCCATTCGCTCCAACGCACTCGCCGCTCGCGGCAAATCGCTCTCCAAATAGTGTCGGAGACGATTCAGCTCGACGTAGAGCTCGCGTGCCTCTTGGACGACGATGCGGGCCCACTTCTTGGCGACGCGACTCTTTTCCTCGCAAAGACGAAGTCGCCTCCGCGCGTTCTCCAACGCGAGTTTCTCTTCGTAGCAGGAACGCCGATCCTCCGGTCGAATTGCCTGTTCGCAGCGTTCCAAGGCGATCCGGGCGGAGTTCAAATCGTCGCTGGCCTTCCGTGCCTGTGCCGGCCAATAGGCGGTTCGCTCCACCTCAATTCGCTCGGCGCCTCGGCGCGATTCGAGCGCCAAGCTGGTGAGGCTCTCGTCGCAAACTTCGGCGAACTGAAGCAACGCGGCACGAAATGCCACAATCGCGTCAATCGAGCCGACTCGAGCGGATTGGTTCATCGTGGTTCTCGTCGCGAAGTGCTCAACAGGATTTGCTCGTCAGGACTGCAAGTAGTCTTCGATGTGCTGAGCCTTGCGGAGCAAGTAGGGCACGTGCTGGTCCGTCACATCCGCCAGTCGGGCAATGGCGCGGATCTCCTGCTCGAACTGTTCCAGGAACCGGGTGTGTTCCTGATCTCGCCAGGATGCTCCCAGCGTCGTGAGCTGGTTGGTGAGCGCCGTCATGCGGTCCCGCAATTCCGCGTTGAATTTCTTTAGAGAACGGGCGAACTGCCGCAGTTCTTCGGGGTCGACGATGGCTTGGGGCATCTTGCACTCGAGAAAAGAGAGAGAAGTTGGGAGGCCGTTGAAAAACACCCATTCCGGCTAGTGGCAACTGAATCGGGGCAGCGCTGCACGATGAGCGCTGGTCCAATTGCCAGTTGGGGTTTTCCAACGAGTTGTTGGCGTCGTGAAGGGCGTCCGGCCCCGGGGGAAGAGTCGTCATCCTGATCTCAATTATACGATGGCCTCGCGATCCCGCAAAACTGCGACTTTCGCGTAGGCGGGGCCCGTCCGGTCCCGCTACCATGCGGTGAACTGGCTGAATGCCATCGAACGGTTGCGGCAAAGGAGTGGTATGCGGTGAGGAATTTGCAACATCTTACTGGCTCGGCTCCCGCCGGCGCCCGCGGGAGCACTTTGAATCGACGCGGAACATGGGCGTTGTGGTTGTGCCTCGCGGCGCGAATTGCCGGCGCCGCCCCGCTGGATCAAGAGGCTCAGGCGATTGCCGCATCTGCGCGCGGCGCGCAGGCCTTGATTGTGGTCGTCGGGCGTCCGACGCCCGCGTGGCCCACCGTCGTGTCGGGCGGCCGTCATCTCGTGCAGACGCTTGTCCCCGCCTCGTCCCCGACCGGCGATTTAGACAGCCTCGACGAACAGGCGGCGGACGCGATCCGGCAAGCGGCCCGTTTGGCCGGCATGCCGGGACGTGTGACGGCGATGACAGTTCCTTGGCAGTCTAATCCCGCGCCTCGGCTGCCCTACGCGGATCGCACGGTGAACGTGCTCGTGTGGCGAGACGCGGCGCGCTGCGATATTGCCGAGAGCCTGCGAGTCGTGCAGCCGGAGGGCGCGATCTGGATTCATGGCGCCGCGCCCGAGCTCGTGGAGCAGCTGAAAGCGGACGCGCGGATGGAGACGGTGCGACAGACGGGGCCGTGGACGAGTGTCTTCGTGTCGCGGCCCAAAGAGCTGGATAGCTGGCCACACGGCCGACATGGCGCCGACCGCAATGCCGTTTCCGGCGATAAACTGGTGACGACTCCGCAACAGCTGCGCTGGGCCGGCGGTGAACGCTGGCCCCGCGGCTTCCGGCGCTCCGCGGTCCCGGCGATCAACGTGGGCACGCGGCAATTGGTATACGTCTTGCAGGACGAGGTGCCCGAGCATGGCCAGCTGGTGCGCCGCAACTCGCTGGTGGCAAGGGATGCGTTCAACGGTCTGCCGTTGTGGCGCGTGCCCGCGCAAAGCGATCTGATTGCCACGGTTGACGAGCGCGTCTACACGGCGCAAAACGGCGGCGCGGTCGAGCTCGATGCGCGCACGGGAAAACTCCTGCGGAAGTTCGCGACGGACTCGCCCGCCGAACTGGCCGTCTCCGGCGACTACTTGATCGTACAGGGAGAGCTTGAGCTGTCTGTCTGGAATCGCACCGACGGACGTCGACGGTGGGAACTGCGCCGCAACGTGGATCGATTTGTCGCCGACGAGCAGACGCTGTATGTGCTGGAAGATCATATCCGACGAGGTGGCGAGGCCACGGTGTCGGCGTTCGACTTGGCCAGCGGCGAGCCACGCTGGCAGACAACCCCGGAGTGGGCAGGGGCGCCCGCGCAGTTGGTTTTGGTGGCCGAGGGTGTCGTGATCCTCGCCGATCGCGAAGGCAATCTGACGCTGGATGCTCGCGACGGGAGCCTCTTGTGGCGCTACCGGTACGATCTGATCGGCCATGGCGGTAGCTATGAAAAGGTGCTCGTTGCCGACGGCCTGGTTTGGGTCCACGTCGCGCGGAGCGGGGGACATGTGTGGCGCGGGCTGGATCCTCACAGCGGACAGGTTCGACACGTGGTCCGCCAGCCGGCGGACTATCACTTGAAGCATCGCTGCTCATTCGACGTGGCGACGGGCAAGTGGCTGATGTGCGGCACGATGGACTTCGCCAATCTGTCGACGGGGGAGCATCGTCACTTCGCCGGCGCCCGCAACTCGTGCGCGTCGGCCGGGTTGGTGCCGGCCAATGGGTTGGTCTACACGTTCCCACACGCTTGCGGCTGTTACCCGATGTTGCGCGGCATGCTGGCATTAGGAGGAGCCGATTCGGCAGGGAGCCCCGCTGTTGGCGCCCGCGGCGGGGCCGACGGCGGCGACAATGGCGGCGACAACGAGTTGGTGCGAGGGCCGGCTTGTCCAGCGGCGATGGAACCAGCCAAGCCGACCGATTTCGTGGAGCCCGCTGGTTGGTGGACTTATCGAGGCGATGGTCGACGCCGAGGCGTCGCGAGCCAAGGTCCACAGACCATGCGCGTTTTGTGGCGCCATGCGGTGGACCGACAACCGACCGGGACAGTGGATCCGCTGCCTCACGAGTGGTCACTGCGAGACAGTCCGTCGCTGTCTCCGCCATCGCACGCTCCGGATTACTGTTATGTCTGCGACGCCGATCATCACCGGCTGCTGGCGTTGGACGCGGCCAGCGGAAACGTCGTCTGGGAGTACCTTGCCGAGTCGCGGATTGAAGGGCCGCCCAGCATTGTCGGCCAATGGTGTCTGTTCGGGACTCGCGGCGGCTGGGCTCATTGTGTCCGCGTTGATGACGGGAAGCTGTCATGGCGTCGGCGGCTGACGGACGCGCCATGGATCGTCTCCCACGGACAATTGGAGTCGGCGAGTCCGGTTCGTGGACCGTCGCTGGTCGCATGGCATGCGGGCTGCTGGATCACCGGCCGTCACCAGGACGTCGGTGACGGGTTGTGGGTGCATGCTGTCGAAATGAACTCGGGAAAGCTGCGCTGGCGGCAACGCGCTGAGGGGCATTTGGGTGTGCCCGATGTGCTGGCGGGGCAGGGCGGCCAACTACAAATGGGCAGCTGGCGCGCGACACTTCCGGCAACGGCGGACAACGGGGCGGGAGCGGCGAGCGAGTCGGCTGAAGGCCCCTGGCGCCAGCTGATTCGTGGCGGCAAGTTGGGCGTGCTGGATGGCAGCTGGTACCGCCGGCCCATCGCCATGCGAAAGGATCTGCAGCAGTGGTCCACCGAATCGTCGCTGATGCCCTTGGAGGGACAGCTGATCTGCTTCGACGATCAACGTGGCTACAGCTACGAAGCCTCCGAACGCGTCGTGGGACTCAACGGACTGCTGCTCGGCAGCGCGCGACTGCGTGGCCAAAGCTCGGGGCATCCGGCCTGGGAAGTGCAGCTCGCCAACAGCAGCCGGATTAGCGGCATGGTGCTGGCGGGCGACTCCCTGTACGTGGCGGGCGAGTTCAAAGCATCATTGTTGGGCCGCTCCGCCACTCAACTGCGTCGCTATCAGGCCAGCTCCGGCAAGCTGCTCGGGACGCTCGATCTGCCCGCTCGGCCTGTGCACGACGGCATGAGCTGCGATGGCGAGCGGCTGTTTGTCTCGTTGGTCAATCGCGAGGTGATGGCGATCGGCGAGCGATGAAACGATGTCGCAGGCGACTGCTGAAACTCGGATGAAACACGGTGACTGTCGACCCTGGCGGGCCGCCGAAAACGCACCACTGGCAATCCCTCTTCATGGTGCAGAAATCTGCCGTTTTGTCGCCAATCAGTATGGGAGTTCAAAAGTGAGCCCTGTGGCAAGCCAGCGGGTGAGCCTACAATGCATGCCGAACGCTTGTTGTTTCCCCGGAGATTGCCGATGACCTGGAGCCGCTACTTTCTGAACGATTACTTCACTGCTCGCGAATTCGACGAAGTGGACAAGCGAATTCGCACGCAAGCACGTGCTCGCGCCGCGGGCAATCGCGAGATGCGGGAGCGGATTGAGGAGTTGGAGGAAGAGAACGCCCGGCTCGCCTTGCTGTTGCGCGCGTTGACCGAGCTGAGCGTGCGGAAGGGACTGTTTAGCCAACAGGAGTTGCAGGCGGTCACACGCGAAGTGGATCTTTGGGATGGCAGCGAGGATGGCCGATACGGGCCGCCTCCCAAACGAGACGCGATCGATGTGGCGCCGCCACCCTCGACGCGAGAGTTCTTAGGTGATTTGGAGCAGCGGGACGATCTATGAGCAATCCAGCAAACTCGACTGACGCCAGGCGCAAGGAGGACGCGTCAGCTGCGACAAATTCCACCGACGAACGCAGCTTTAAACAGCTCTTCTGGCGAGCGCTGCGGCTGCGCTGCGCCAAATGTGGAGTGGGCGCGATGTTCGGCGGTTACTGGAAAGTCCACAAGTCGTGCGACCACTGTGGTGTTCAGTACGAACGCGAGCCGGGCTTTTTTCTCGGTTCTATCTACTTCAACTACGGGCTCACGGCGCTCATTGTCGCTGTCGTTTATCCGGTGCTGCTCTTCAGCAACTCGGTCGATGAGACGACGCTGCTATGGAGCTGCCTTGGATTCACGATTCTGTTTCCGATGTGGTTCTTCCGCTACGCCCGCGCGCTCTGGGCAGGGTTCGATCAGTTCTGGGATCCCCGCGAGGAATCGGCAAGCAACAGCGATACGACCGGCTGAGCCTTGAAGCCTGAAAACTCGCCACTAGTTGCTAGTTACTAGTTACTAGTTGCTAGTTGCTAGGCCGCTCGGCGCGACGGCTGACCGTATTGCGGCACAATCTGTTGCAACGCGAGCCGCACGGAGTCGCCGTCTCGCTCGGTTTGCTTGGCCAACTGCGTGAGATTGTCCTTCATGGCAGGCAGGCCGCAGTGGTCCGACTGTGCCACCATGATTTTGGGATGCGCGGTGGGCAGATGTTTCTCGCCATCGACCAGCAGCTCCTCGTAGAGCTTCTCGCCGGGCCGCATGCCGACGAACTGAATCTGGATGTCTTTGCCTTCTTGAAGGCCGGACAGGCGAATCAAGTCGCGGGCGAGATCGACGATCTTCACCGGCTGCCCCATGTCGAGCACAAAGATCTCGCCGCCGTTGCCCATCGCTCCCGCTTGGATCACCAGTTGCGACGCCTCCGGGATCGTCATGAAGTAGCGCGTCATGTCGGGGTGCGTGACCGTCAGCGGTCCTCCTTCGGCGATCTGTTGCCGAAACACGGGGATCACGCTGCCGGCCGAGCCCAACACGTTGCCAAAGCGAACCGTGACGAAGCGGGTGGACGAGTGCTCGGCGAGCGACTGCACGTACAGCTCTGCCGTCCGCTTGCAGGCCCCCATAACGCTCGTGGGATTCACGGCCTTGTCGGTCGAGATCATCACGAACGACTCGGCGTTATACTGGTGCGCCAAGTCGGCCAGCATCCGCGAGGCGAAGGTGATGTTCTTAATCGCCTCGCCCGGATTGGCCTCCATCAGCGGCACGTGTTTGTATGCCGCGGCGTGAAACACGATATCGATCTTGTGCGTGCGAAATAGCTGCGCCATTCGCAAGCCGTCGGTAATGTCGCCCATGCAAACTTCCAGCTCGCACTGTCCGAGCTGGGAGAGCTCTCGCTCGAGAAAGAACTGGCCGTTTTCCGAGCGATCGACGAGCACCAGCTTGCGTGGATTGAGCCGCGACAGCTGGCGGGCGATCTCCGAGCCGATGCTGCCGGCGCTGCCGGTCACCATCACGACTTTGTCGTCGAGCCAGTTGTTGACCGCTTCGAGATTCAACGACACGGGGTCCCGCCGCAGTAGGTCCTCGATGGAGACTTCGCGCGGCTTCAGCTCGACGCCGTCCAGCAGCTGATCGATGCGGGGCAGCACACAGGTGTTGAGTTGATGTTGTCTTCCGGCCTCGACTAGCTCGCGAACCTGGCGGCCCTCGAGCTCGCCCGCGGTGATCAGCATCTGCTTGACCCCGTAACGCACCGCGAGCTCGCAGACTTCGCCAAGCGCGCCGATCACGGGCACGCCGCCGATGCGAGTATGCACGTCGGCGGGATCGAGCGAGATGAAGCCGACCACTCGGTACGCCAGCTCGCGATGTCGGCGAATGGTTCGCAACAAGGTCTCGCCCGCCACGCCCGCGCCGATAATGAAGACGGGCGTTTGGTTGACGCTGAGCAACTGCGAGGGCTCTCGCTCGTCAATGATTCGCACCAGCATGCGGAGCCCGCCAATGGCCAGCAGCGTCCCGCCCCAGTCCAACAACACGATGCTTCGCGGCAGCGCCGCGTAGGGCGCCGACATGAAGCCCGCGACCAGCACCAGCGCGGTGCTCAGCGTCGTGGCGCGGATCAGGGCGACGAGGTCGTGAAACGTGACGAATCGGGACCAAGTGAGCTGGCCGAGCGCGGCGAAGACCGCGACCTTGACCAGAACGAACCGCGGCAACGTGCCCCAATACTGCTGCAAATAGTACTCCGGAATTCCCGCCTCGAAGCGCAGCCAGTACGCGCAGTACAGCGCCGCCGTCGCAATCAACGCGACAGCAGCGGCGCCGCCGAGTTGCCGTCGCATCACGATCGCGGGTGGGAGTCGGAATTGCATGGGGCACCGCAGGGAAGTCGGAAGTCGGAAGTTGACAAGGGAGTTTGGCGAGGGAGTGGGAATCCAAAGTCCCTTGGCGGATTGGGTTGCTGCTCGAACGTGTCGCCGGTTGTGAGGATCTCGCTCTCGGTCAGGCCGCTTGGGAGCGACGTTGGCGCGCCGCTTCGACAATGTCCATCACTCGGTTCTGTTGCTCCGGAGTCATGGCGGACCCGCTGGGCAGGCACAGGCCCTGGCGAAATAGCCGCTCGGCGACGTCGCCGCCGCGACAGCGACAGTCCAGGAAGGTGGGCTGCTCGTGCAACGGCTTCCACACGGGGCGTGACTCAATGTTGTCAGCTTCCAACGCGAGCCGCACGGCTTCTCGATCCGCGCCGAACTGCGCCGGGTCGATCAGCAACGTCGTCAGCCAACGATTGCCTTGCGATGTCGTCGGCTCGGGCATCATGGTGACACCCGGCAGCGCGCCGAGCCGCTTGCAATATCGCGCGTAGATGGCGCGGCGAGCGGCGACGCGGTCGGGCAACGCCTCGAACTGGGCGATCCCGATCGCGGCCGTCACGTTGCTCATGCGATAGTTGTAGCCAACCTGTGAGTGCTGGTAATGCGGAGCAGGGTCGCGCGCTTGCGTCGACAGATGGGCGGCGGCCTTCGCGAGCCGAGCGTCGTCGGTGCAGAGCAAGCCGCCGCCGCCGGCCGTGATAATCTTGTTGCCGTTGAGCGAGATGAGGGACGCCCAGCCGCCGCTGCCGGCCGGCCGCCAAGTGTCCGGTTCGTCGTGGGCGCCGCGGAAGGACGCTCCCAGCGACTCCGCCGCGTCCTCAATCACGGGCACGCCGTACTTGCCGCCGATGGCCTCCAGAGCGGCCAAGTCGGCGCATTGTCCGAACAAGTCGACAGCGATGATCGCCTTCGGCCGTTTGCCTTGCAACGCCAGGCTGCGGAGCTCGTCCTCAACGAGGTTCGGGTCGATGTTCCACGTCGCGGGATCCGAGTCGACAAAGATTGGCTCGGCGCCTTGGTAGCGAATCGGATTGGCCGACGCGCAAAATGTCAGCGTCGAGCACAGCACGGTGTCGCCGCTGCCCACGCCCAAGTGGATCAGCGCCAGATGCAGGGCCGCTGTGCCGCTGGCGACGGCCACGGCGCGAGAGCAGCCCGTTGCCCGGGCGGCCATCCGCTCCAGCCGCTCCAAGTGCGGCCCCGCCGGCGCAATCCAGTTCAGGTCGAGACACTCCTCGAGGTATCGTCGCTCGTTGCCCGTCTGGTGCGGCGGGGAGAGATAGATTCGCTCGGCCATCGGTTCCTTCCTATGCCATGCGGCGCGGCGTCTGCCCGCGGTCGCTGTTGTTAAGCCGCCTGTTTCTTGGCCGCTTGATCCTTCGTTGCGGTTGCCGCTTCCGTCGGCGATGTGCCCGTGAACGCGGCTGGCGTCGCCTGACCTTCCGGGGCGATGCCCACTCGCAGCGCCACGCCAACCACGGTTTGAGCCAGGATCTTCAGATCGACCCACAAGCTCACATGCTCCACGTACCAGATGTCGTGGGCAAATTTCTCCTCCCAGCTCAGCGAGTTGCGCCCCTTCACTTGAGCTTGGCCCGTCACGCCCGGCGACACTTCCAGGCGCCGACGTTGATCGGGCGTGTAGTAGTCCAAGTATCTCGCGACCAAAGGCCGCGGACCGACCAGACTCATGTCACCTCGCAGCACATTCCAGAGTTGCGGAAACTCGTCGATGCTGGAGGCGCGCAGGAACTTGCCGAAGGGCGTCAAGCGTTGCTCGTCGGGAAGCAGGTTCCCATGCTCGTCGACGTCGTCGGTCATGGTCCGGAACTTCAGCACCTGAAAGTTGACTCCCTGCTTCCCCGAGCGAGCTTGACGGAACAGCACTGGCCGGCCGAGCCGCCAGGCAATCAGGACACCGGCGATGGCAATGATCGGCGTCAGCACGACGCCAAGGGCCAGGCTGCCAACAATGTCAAATGCCCGTTTTCCCCAACGGGTGTACCATGTGGATCGCCGTAGCGGGACGATGTCCCGCCGGGGTGGCTGTGAGGTTGAGCTCATGCGGACGCTCCGCAATCTGGTGGATCGCCGGAAGGATTGTTGGGTGACTGTTCGGGAGTAGATCGGACATGTAACCGGGCACGACCAACTCATTTACGCTAGCCCGACTTTCCCCGACCGTTATTAGTGGCAACTCCGATTGGCTGTCTATCCCAACTTTCCGTGCAGGTCGCTCGACCGCTCAACTTTTCCCGGGCCATCCAGTTTTCCAACAGCCCCGTGACTTCGTGCCCTTCACTCGCGCGAGGACGACAGATTTAGCCCTGGCCGCGAGTTGCCGCGAGCCGGGCACGCCCGTCGTATCTACTAGTAGACCGTCAAGCGTTAGTTTTGGGGTTGGAATACTCGCGAAGTCGTGGCGAGCCACGAGCTTGGTGCGGCGGCCAACCCAAGGTTGTAGAGTTGACGGGACACTAGGCAACTTTTGCGGGCATCTTGAACGAGCCAAGCTCGTCCTCGCCAGCATCGCCCCGCCAGACAGCACCTCGGATCAGGGGCGGGTCTCCCGGCTCGAGCGGCGACGCTTTACGCGGTGACAAGTAGACTGCGAACTCGCCCCGCTGGGTTCGAACCTGCAGCTCCTGCTCATTGGAAGCCCACTGCATTGCCAATGTTGGCGGACCAAACAGTGTCAGGAAACGGGCATGTGCCGCATGTTGTTCCCAGCTGATCGACAGGGCAGGGCGCCGGACACCGTAGATCGGCGCCTCCCAGCCCCGAGGTCCCCCAGTTTCGCCTGTCACCATGGTCGGCCGTAAACTGCCTGGCTTGCCCGTTTCGCAGCCGGGGGAGCTCCACAATACGCGATATGGACCGTTCGGCGTGTCCAAATCCAGCTGGTGGGCGTGACTCGCTGCGTTTTCGTCGCCGGCGACATGGTCCGACCACTTGGCTGGGACATTCGCCAGCAGCCAATGGAGGCGATAACGATGTGGCGCCGGGCTGCTCAGGTCGTCCAGCACCAGCCAATGCTCGCTACCCAGCCGCAATACGGCTCGATAGTGACTCGTCTGTGTCAGCCTTAGATAGCCGTCGTGGGTGCCTTCCCACTGAGCGAGCTCGCCCTGAGCCGATTTGCGCCGGCAGTGGACGCGGCCATGAATCCAGGGCGTGAACAGGAATCGCGTCGTCCGCTCCATCGGCTCGAGGTCGTCGACGATCACGGTGTTGTGGTGCGAGGCGCCTGCTAGCGGGTGATTCCAGGGCGGCGGCGAGTTGTAGCTGTAGGTGCCGGGGTCGAGAGCGATGTTGAGCCCCCGCCACCACAAGTCCACGTGCAGCGGGTCGGCGTGCGCAGGGCGATGCCGAAAGGCAGGAGTGCAGCGAATCATGGCCATGCCGGTGGAGCTGCGCAGTGTGTGGCAACCGCCGGCGCCGCCGTCCAACTCGGCGGTCCGAATTCGCTCGACTGGGGAGAGTTGGCCAGGCTGGCCTGCGCGTGGAGCGACGCGAGGCGATTCGCCGGTGAGCCATAGTGTCTCCTCATCCCAGGCCCCCGCTTCGTAACGCGATTCCTTTCCTAGGATTGCGGCGGCCGCCTGCAACACCGGCCGATAGTCGCGGGGATGGCAGCTGGACAGCGGCAACACCAGCGCGCCGTCGTTCTGGCCGTAGTTGGGCAGCCAGCCGGAGGGCTCGTCCTGGATCATCCAGAGGAACTCTGCGCTGCGCCGCACTCGCTCGATGGTGGCGTCGTCGAGCGGCGCCCCGTGCGCCTCGCAAAGACGAATGGACCACAGCATTAGCTGCAGCATCACGCGTTGATAGTTGGCGGAGTGTTGCGAGAAGGCGCCGTCCTCGTAGATCAACTCCGCGGCCTGGCGCTGCAATAGGACTCGTCCGAGTTGCGCCCAGCGCGCCGCGGACGGCAGCTGCGGGAACAACAGCCCCGCCGTGAGCAGCCCGGTCGCCTCGCTGAAACCGTGGTTATTCTTCTGACTGAGCGCGTAGTGAACGTGACGCTCGATACGATGTCCGGTCGCCTCGGCCAGTTGAATCACCAATTCGGCCCGAGCGGGCGTCGTCTGTGAGTTCTCGGCGAATGCGTACAGTGCGAAGCAGCAGGCCATCAGCCGCAGCGCGGCCTCCTGCCCGCACTTCCAGTGTGGTCCGTGGTTGGGCGGATTGTGCCGATGAAAACTCTCGGCCAGCAGCCAGAATCGCTCGGCGTGCTCGGCTGCCCGTGCGGGGCTGCGAGATGCCGCGCGGGCGAAGGTGTACGCGGCGCCGAAGCGAGCGGGCTCCCAGAGTCGTTTGATGTCCCCCCGGGCAAACTCGTTCAACTCCGACCAATGGCGTCGAGCGTCGTACTGCTCGCCACGGTCGTCACGATGCCAATTCGGCGGGAACTCGCCTTGGCAGTCTCCGTAAATCTGCCAGAGCCCGGACGCCAGCGAGTCGGACGCAGCCTGCAAATCGGACACATTCGTGTCACCCCAGTCGCGGGCCGCGATGCGCTGCTGCATGTCGGCGGGAAACAGAAACGGGGGGCGGTGGCGCAGCCACGATTCGCCACGCCGCCGATCGAGCTCCGGCCAGGCCGACAGCGGCATCCGCCATTTCAGATAGCCGCTGCGGTGGAGCAGCCCATGCCACAGCCGGTAGCCGACCCAGGACCAGCCCATCG
>JAGQPF010000690.1 GCA_020426845.1 Planctomycetales bacterium | reverse complement strand
GACGCTTCGGGTTTCCTTGCTGAGGGCGGTGGGCTGCGACGATTCGATCCCTCGCTGACGCTTCGGGTTTCCTTGCTGAGGGCGGCGGGCTGCGACGATTCGATCCCTCGCTGACGCTTCGGATTTCCTTGGAAGCGGGCGGACATCGCGTGTCATTGACCCCGTTTGGCACACCGTCTGCACTCTGGGGCCGGCACAGCGGCATCGCCCTCCTCGGGCGAGCCGCTCGCCTACCGAGTGGATCGGTGGCGACGTCCTCGAGATGACGCCGACTTCGCTTTGATCCGCTTTGATCCGCTCGAAATGGGCGATTGGAGCTCGTCGCGGCGCCGCACGACGCGGCTTTTGCGAGCCACAATCGGAACTGCATATCGCCGAGTGCCGGAAACTGACCTTGTAAGAATTACAAAATCGGGCCAAACTTTCGCCTCACATTTGACGGAGGCGCGGCCCAGCGGTCGAAGGATCGACCAAGCGCCAGCCACGCGAATCTGCCATCATCGCACCTGCGATGGCCCCGTTGCGGATCGGCGGTTCGAGCTTGTCCGTCCTGCGACCAACAACCAAGGAGGGTTTGATGGTCTCCACTTTTTCCGTCTTGATCGTTCTTGCCGCCGCCGGACAACAGCAGCCCGTGCTGCTGGACTTCACCGCCTCGTGGTGTGGTCCGTGTCAACAAATGCGGCCCGCCGTCGATCGCCTGAAGTCGATGGGTTACCCGATTCAAGAAGTTGACTTCGATCAACGCAAGGACTTGGTCCAGCAATTCCAAGTCAGCTCGGTGCCCACATTCGTGCTGGTGGCCGGTGGTCGCGAAGTCGCTCGCCAACAGGGCGCCACGTCGGCCGAGCACCTCGTCGGAATGTTCCGCGCATTGCGGGCGCCAATCGCGCCAATCGCGCCCATGGGGCCAACGGGCGTCGCCAGCGCCGGTCAGCAGCCTCCGTCGCTCGAACCACCCATGCTGCAACCGGGGCCCGCGTTCAATCCATCGGTTGATGGGGCGGAAGGGCGGCCGAGGAATTTGCCGCTATCGGCGAATGCTCGTCCAACCAATCTGCCACCCGCCGGGCTGCCATCCACACGCCCCAGCAACTTGCCCCCAGCGCCACCCGCCAATTTGCCCGGCAATCTGCCCGCGGCCCCGTTCTCGGATCCGCAGCTCGTGTCGGCGCCCGTCGCGCAGCCGCCCGGCATGCCCACGGAGATGCCCCCGCTCAGCGCCCCGTACGCGGGGTCCGACCCACGCTTGGGACAGTCCGCCAAGGTGTCTTCGCCAGCCTCCGTCGGCGCCAACGTCAACGGCGTGACTGCCGAGCAGAGGGCCATGGCGGCGACTGTGCGGTTGCAAGTCCGCGATGCGGACGGCATTTCATACGCCACCGGAACGATTGTCGACGTACACGGCTCGGAAGTGCTCGTGCTGACGTGCGGCCATGTGTTCAAGTCCTCGCAGGGCAAGGGCGCCATCTTGGTCGACACGTTCTATCCGGGTGGGCCAAAACAGCTTCCCGGTCAGTTGGTGGCCTGGGAAGTTGATCCGCGCGACGTGGGGCTCGTCAGCTTCCGCCCCGCCACGCCGCCCGCGCCGACCCAGTTGGCCGGGGCGAAGAACTACCGAAAGGGAGATGTGGTGTTCTCCATAGGTTGCAATCGGGGCGCCGATCCCACGCTGCAAACGACGCGGATCACCAACATCGATCGCTACGTGGGCGCGGCGAATATTGAAATCGCCGGGCAGCCCGTGGACGGCCGCAGCGGCGGCGGCTTGTTCACCGCCGACGGAGAACTGATCGGTGTGTGCAACGCCGCCGACCCTACGGACGATGAGGGCATCTATGCGGCGCTGCCGGCGATCCAGCAGCACCTGCTTGCCAACGGCATGAACCATCTGGTGGATCGAGCCGATCACATGGCAGCGGTTCAAGCGGCGCCGGCCGTCGAGGCAGCCGAGACACAACCTGTTCCATGGTCGTTGCTCGGCGCGACGCCCGCTGTCAACCGCGGGGGAACACCCGCACTGCGGAACGCCTCGCAACTCGGCGCGTCCGGCAACCCGGAAGTGATCGTCGTCATCCGCGATGGTGGCCGCAGCCAGGTGATGACGATTCGTGACCCGTCGCCGGCGCTGTTGCGCAACCTGGAGCAGGAGTCGCAATCGGCCAGTCCGAACTACTCGGCCTCCGCGATGTCGCCGGTCGTGCGAGGACAGGACCTGCGCTAGCGGACGTTGAACTTGTCGTGGTGCAGGCTGCCTGCCTGCAACTGCGGCCAAAACCTGGACAAACACGGGCTGCCGGCCTGTGCTACGGGCTCGAGAAAAGTTCTCGCGAATGTCGCAACGGGACGCAACATCCCTCTCCCTGTGGGGTTTAATGAGGGTTGCCTGCCGCTGCCCCAGTCGTGAGGCTCCCTTTGGCTCCTTCATCATCTGCCGCGTTGCGCATTGAGCATGATCCCGATGTGGGATTGATGCTGCGCGTGCGCGACGACGATGCCTCGGCGTTCGAGGAGCTGGTTCGCAAGTACCAACACCGGCTGATCGGCATTCTCGAGCACTTGGCGCCGGTTCGCGGGGCCGCCGAGGACCTGGCTCAGGAGGTGTTTCTGCGCGTCTATCGGGCTCGCAAAAGCTACTCGCCGGGCGCCAAGTTTTCGACGTGGCTGTTCACCATCGCCAACAACGTCGCCAGCAATGCGCGGCGATCGCAAAGCCGCAAGCGCGAGCTGAACCTGGGCGGCGGCGAGGAGGGGCCGGACGCGCAGGCGATGGAGCAGCTTGCCCAGGCGGCGAGCGGCATGATGCCGTCGCGCGCGATGGCGCGGGCCGAGCGCGAAACTATCGTCAGGCTGGCGGTTGAGGCGCTGCATCCCCGTCAGCGCACGGCGCTCTTGCTCTGCAAATTCGAAGACATGAGTTACGCGGACATTGCCGAGGCGATGGAGCTGACCGTGCCGGCCGTGAAGTCGTTGCTCACGCGAGCTCGCGACAATCTCCGCGCTTTGCTCGAGCCCTACATGGTCGAAGGCGAAGCAGTGAGGCCATCCCCATGAGCCATCTCTCCCCGCACGAAAACACCGACGCGCATCCGGACGCCGCCATGATGGAGACGATCGTCGCCTACCTGGACGGCGAGCTCTCGCCGGAGGAGGCGGCCGCCGTCGAGTCGCGCCTGGCTGTGGACGCCGCCTATCGCGAGGCCGTGGAAAAGATGCGCCGAGCGTGGTCGTTTCTCGATGACCTTCAGCTCGAAAGCGGCAGCGCCGAATTCACTCACAGCACCGTCGCCATGGTGGCCCACGACGCCACGCAAACGATCCAACGGTCGGGGCGCATGATTCATGGCTGGCGCCCTTGGCTGTTCGCCGCCATCACCCTCGGCGCCTTGACCACCACGTCGTACGTTGTCAGCGCCAGCTACTTGGCGCAGCGCGATCGGCAGTTCCTCCGCGATCTGCCGATGATTCAACGAGTCGACCGCTATCGCAACATCGACGACCTCGCCTTTCTCCGCGCCCTCTCCGCCGAGGGGTTGTTCGGTGTCGACGGGATTCCGGACAATCGAGTCGGCGACATCGGCGAGCCGGACACGCTCGAGCAACGGCGCCGGCAGGTTGAATCACTGGGGGCCGAAGAGCTGTATGAGCTGAAGCGGAAGTGGCAACGGCTCGAGCATCTCCCCTACCCCGATCAGCAGCGAGTGCG
>JAGQPF010000689.1 GCA_020426845.1 Planctomycetales bacterium | reverse complement strand
TTCCCCTGACCAAGCTGCACAGACAATGTGGCCAGGTTCAGGCCTGTGATCTCACCCACGGTCGCACCTGTCACGATTAACGATTCGGCGACTGTGCCATCCGCTACGTGAACAGTGGCGGGGGAGACATCGGCGCTGGTGTCAATCAATAGCGTGTCGGACGCTGCGCTGTTGCCGAACACTTCGACCATGGCCGAGGCACCACGAACGATGGCTTGGTCGCGATCGGTGTCATCACCGAGATTGACCGTGGTCATGTGCGACACGTTCAATACCGTTGCCAGATCAGCGCCGCCGCGCAGGTTCAGCGTCAATGACGCACCGGTGTCCGACACCGTGACCGTGTCTGGGGCGTTGCTGAGAGTCACGTCTTGCGACTCAAAACCCAGCAATCGAATCGTTCCTGGCATATCCGTCGCCGTGATCGTTTCGCGACCGACCTGCAGATCGGTGCTCAGGGCGGATGAAATCGAAAACCTGTCGCCAGTGCTTCCTTCCGCTCCTCCGTCAATCGTCAAATCGGCCGCAATGCGATAAAGACTGTCGCCGAGTAGGACGCTGTCATCGCCTTCGCCGAAAGCGATAGCCGTCGGCGTTGCCACACTCGTGATCGACAATTGGTATTCACCGGCATCCGCCGAGGCTAGATTCAGCGCGAGTGATTCGAAGGTGTCGTACCGCAGGCCTTCCGACATCGACCCCATCGAGAATCCAGACAACGAGCGTTCCGTAAGGAGCCCCACGGAGCAAACAGCCGTCGCGAGATCGTTAATTACCAGTTGATCAGACGCAGTCCCGCCGTCCAGGTTGAGTCTACCCTGGACTTTGCTTAAGCCGTACGTATCGTTGCCGACGACGAATTGATCCGAACCGTCTCCACCAAACACCGAGAGCGAAGTGTCACTCCCTACTGAGACGATCAGAGCTGTATCCGGCCCCGCTCCCAAACGCAGATTGACGGTCTCGAAGGCCCCGTAATCGATCGCGCCCAGGAGTTCGAAACCCGAGACCTTTTCGCTGTAGCCGGATCGCGACGAGGATTCCACGACCCCGCTCACGCCTTCGCTCGACGCGCCACTCGCATCCAGTAATAGCGTGTCGGTACCACCTCCCGCGTCCAGAAGAAGACCGACAGTTACCAGGTTGAGCCGTCCCACATCGCTGCCAACTACAATGCTGTCGTTACCAAGTCCCATCGATATCGTGCCGAAACTGTTGACGCCTTTGATCCGAATGCTGTCCGCATCGTCCCCCGTCGTCAATGTCCATGTGGCGCCGTGAAGAAATTGCGTATCCAGCGAAACCGTTGCGCCCGCATCATTGGCAACGACGTCCTGATCGACCAGAACGGTCACTTGCTGATTGGAAATGATTCTTGAACCCGCAGCAAAACTGACGTTATCGGCCAGGTGCAGAATGATTGAGCCGTTTCGGGCGCTGAGTTCGCTGTCTTTGGGCAACTCGAACGATTCTTGGTTGCCGGGCGTGTCGATTTGCGAAAAGACGATGTTGCCGTTGGACGCATTCAGTTGGCCAATGTTAACGGCGCCCGAGATTTCCGTCAGATACACGCCAGTCTTGGCGAAGGCGGTTAGAGCGCTCGCCGAGCTAGAGACGTCCAATTCCAATGGATTGTCGGCTGCGCCGATGCTGGAGTTGACACTCGTCAGGAAAATGGTATTTCCCACGATGTCCGCTGTAGCGTTTTCGCCGCTGCCGTCCACGATGGCTCCCACCGCGAAAAGGTCCACTCCACCTGTATTCGATTGCAGCGATTGAACCTGCACATCTCCCACGGACTGACGCAGGAAAATGTCGCTCGCAGCGGCGGCTTGCAATGTCGTGGACGTCACCGAGCTTACCGACAGCCGGTCGATCGTTTTCGAGCTGCTGCCGATGGTTCCCGCCGGGGCGCTCAGATTCAGATTGGACGTGACGATCTCCGCCACCTGGCTGCTTCGCGTAATGTTACCCGTGTTCGCCGTGATCGATGTCGAGCCG
>JAGQPF010000688.1 GCA_020426845.1 Planctomycetales bacterium | reverse complement strand
GTGATTTGGCGACTAGGGCTCCCTGGGCTTGCGCCCAGGGCCAACTTCTGTCGCCCCTTCGGGGCTGTTGCGCGCGAGAGGTGCGCGATCCCGTGGATTGGCGACTAGGGCTCCCTGGGCTTGCGCCCAGGGCCAACTTCTGTCGCCCCTTCGGGCAACGCTGTGAAGCATTTTCTAAGAGTTGATTGATTCGGTTGTTTCCGACGATTTACGGCCAGAGGATGCAATTGGCTTTAGTCGGCATTGCAGGGACCCTGGCCTCCTTCAGATCCTCCAATTCCACGAAACCCCTGATTTTCTCCTCTCAAAATGCTTCACAGCGTTGCCCTTCGGGGCTGTTGCGCGAGGCGCGCGATCCCCAGGCTCCCTGGGCGCAAGCCCAGGGCTAACGTCTGTCGCCCCTTCGGGGCTTTTGCGCGCGCCCGCACTCGGTTGACGTTGGCTTGGTCAACTCGCCTCGCTACAATCCGCCCCGCGGCGAAGACGTGGACTAAAACCGAACGGGCGGAGCAGGAGGCTTCCGTTGGGCCGGATACTCTGTGTGGCCAACCAGAAGGGAGGCGTGGGCAAGACCACGACTTCCATCAACCTGGCGGTATGCCTGGCTCGGGCCGGGCAGCGCGCCCTGTTGATCGATCTGGACCCGCAGTGCAATGCCACGACGGGGCTTGGCGCCAATCCGGTTGACCGGCATCCGTTGGTGGCGGCCGAGCCGCTGCGCGACAACACCCTGCGAATTGCGGACGACCTGCATCTGTTGCCGGGCAGCCGCAGTTTCCAGGATGTCGAAATGCTGGCCAAGGGCGGGGAAGCTTCCACGCTTCGCAAGCATCTGGACACCAGCATTGCGGCCTACGACTTCGTCCTGATCGACTGCCCGCCCTCGCTCGGCAAACTGACTCGAGCGGCGTTGGCCGCCGCCTCGGAAGTGCTGATGCCGATTCAATGCGAGTATTTCGCGATGGAGGGGCTGACGCAGATGATTCACGTAATCCGGGACGTGATGCAGCAGGAAAACAACCAACTGGAGTTTGGCGGCATCCTGCTGACGATGTTCGATCACTATTTGGAATTGACCCATGAGGTGGACCAGGAGGTCCGCGAATTCTTCGGGGAAATTGTCTTCGACACCGTGATCCCGCGGGATGTTCTGGTCTGCGAGGCGCCTAGTCACGGCAAGGCCGTGGTGGACTACGCGCCTCGCTCAAGGGGCGCGCGGGCTTATCTTGAACTATGCATGGAGGTGCTGGACCGTGAGTAAGGACCGACGTTTGGGGAAGGGATTGGCCGCTCTGTTGGGATCTCCTTTGGATGAGGAGTTGGTGGAAGACCGCGCCGTGACCGCCGTTGAGGACGTTCCGGCTCCGACCATCTACGAGCCGCCGCTCGACGAACCTCCGGCTCCTTCGCCCGCACCCGTGCCGGTTGAGGAGGCTCGCCCCGGAGACCTGGTGCTCGAACTGCCAATCGACGAAATCGAGCAGAATCCGTTTCAGCCCCGTCGCGAGTTTAACGAGACGGAGATCGCGTCGCTGTCGGAGAGTTTGAAACGTCACGAAATGTTGATGCCCGTGTTGGTTCGCCGTGTGGAAGGTCGGTACCAACTGATCTCTGGCGAGCGGCGGTTGCGGGCTGCGATGTTGGCGGGCTGGACGAAGATTCCCGCTCGTCTGCGCGACGCGGATGACCGCTTGGTGGCCGAGCTGGCGATTGTCGAAAATGTCCAGCGCAAGGACTTGAACCCGATCGAGAAGGCGCTGTCGTTCCGACGGTATCTCGAGCAGTATCAATGCACCCAGGAAGACCTGGCGCAGCGGCTGAAGATGGATCGCTCGACGATCGCGAACCTCGTTCGGCTGCTGGAATTGCCCGATCCCGTGTTGGCTTGGGTGCGACAAGGCGATGTTTCGGCGGGCCACGCCCGCGCCCTGCTGCCGTTGGGCGATGAGCGAGCGCAGATCGACTTTGCCAAGCGAATTCAGTCGGAGGGAATGTCGGTTCGGGCGACCGAACGCGCCGTTCAGGAATTGATTGAGGCCGAGGATGGCCCGAGCCGCAACACGCCCAAACGCAAGTCGACCCGTTCGCCGCAGCTGACGGCACTCGAGCAGGAATTGAAGCGAGCACTCGGCACCAAGGTCGAGATTCAGCAGGGCACGCGGAATCGCGGCAAGATCGTGATCCACTTCCAGAATCACGGCGAGTTCGACCGCCTTTGGGAGTATCTCGTTGGCGATGAGGAGGTCGGCAAGGCGGCCTGATGGTCAAAAATGGCGTTGGCGCCGGCCGTTGCCGGCAGCCGCGCCGAGGTGTACGATACAGCACCTTTCGGGGCGTAGCGCAGCTTGGCTAGCGCGCCTGCTTTGGGAGCAGGAGGTCGAGAGTTCGAATCTCTCCGCCCCGACTTCAGCATCCACCGTGGTTTCCCCGTGAAGCCACGGTGACTTGCTGTCTTCTGTCGCTGCCCGGCTGGTGCAGTGTGGCCCGACTTGGCGTTCTCGGTCGGTCCCAAATTAATTGGCTACTTTCAAGGTGGGGGTTTGCCGCAACCCCCCATCGTGGCTATCTTCTTTGAGCATGGTGTGCACAATGCTCCCTTGGTAGGGCGAAAATCTGCGGGGAGTCGTGACCCGGTCAACGGGCGGCCGATCGCGCGCGGAATGCGAGCTAGCTTTTAGGCGTGCCCATTCTTTCCGATCGTGGGGATGCCATGACTGCATTTTGGAATTACGAGCCACGCCGCCCGCGACATTCGGCCACCGAGCGGGTCACTCGAGTGCAAGTCCGCGCGCGGGGCGCGACCGAGTGGCGGGAAGCGCAATTGGCCGATCTCTCTCGGCATGGAGTCCGTTTGATTCACGCGCCGAAGTTCTCCGTGGACGATCAGATCGAGCTGCACTTTCCGTTTGATGAGACCTGGCTGGACAAGATCATCCCGGCGACGGTCCGCTGGAACAGCGACGACGCTTGCGGCGATGTGACGCTCGCATGTCATTGCGACGTGCCGGTCGACTGGGAATTGCTGGGAGAGCTGATTCTATTGGGCGCGCTGGACACCTGTGATCCTCAGCCTTCCGAGTCCTAAGCCAAGAAATAAAACAAGCCCTCGATTTCGCGAGGGCTTGCTTTTTATGCTCTCATTCGTCTCTGCGAGCTTGGACTGCCCGAGGGACGGAAGCGAACTTAGTTGCAGCCGCAGGTGGGCTCGCAACCGCAGCTGACTTCGCAGCAGCTCGAAGCGCAACGGCAAGCCTTGCGGCAAGCTCGCTTGGCGCGGAGCTTGTCCAGCAGGCCGCAACGCTTCTTGCAGCACGGCTCGCAGCAGGAAGGAGCGCAGCTGTCGCAACCGCAGGAGGGAGCGGCGCAGGTGTTGCATCCGCCGTCGCAACCGCAGGAAGGAGCGGCGCAGGTGTTGCAGCCGCTGTCGCAACCGCAGGAAGGAGCGGCGCAGGTGTCGCATCCGCAGCTAACTTCGCAGCAAGAGGACTTGCAAGCGCGACGAGCCTTCAGCTTCGCAAACAAGCCGCATTTCGGCTTGCAGCAAGAGGTCGAGCAGCAGCTGACATCGCAGCCACAGCTGGGCGCACAGCCCATGTCACATCCACAGCTCGGGGCCGCGGCGCCACAACAGCCACCAAGCAGATTGAACGCTTGCGCGTCGCTCGCCACGAACAACAGGCCAATGGCCAGCGCGGCAGGCATCAGAATTCGGTTTTTCATTAGGAAGCTCCTACAACCAGGGACTTGCACTGAAACGCAAATTGGAAAAATGGGATTTGGACATCGAGGGAGCGGTCCCGAGCATTCCGCCTTCGGCGACACTGCACCACGTCGATTGCCCTACGCAACGTCGAGTACTGTCAGCAGCAGATATCGTCGACCGAATCCCAAAACATTGACTAGAGCCCCGATGTTCTCGAAATTTCCCAAAACGCCTGGTGCGATTTTGCCGCCTGTTCCTGCAACTCCACTTATCAGGCAGAGTCGAGGTTCAGGAATCCATGGCAACCTGTGGCAGATCAGCTGTGCCACATCCCTGCAGGTTGCGGCAGACCACCACCATCACAGGCTGGCAGCCTGTGCCACGACGGCAGACCACCAGCATCACAGGCTGGCAGCCTTTGCCATGAAGCGCCGCATCGCGTGCAATCCAGATCTATGTGAGCCAAGATCCGTGCGTTTACCCTGAGCCCGGTAACGCCAAAAAGAAAAGCCGCCGAGCAATGCTTCGGCGGCTTAAGTTGTTTGAAGTGGAGGATAGGGGACTTGAACCCCTGACCTTCTGAATGCCATTCAGACGCTCTCCCAACTGAGCTAATCCCCCGATTGGGTGGCGGCTATGGCTGTTGTTGGGCACGGTTGGGTAATTCGTGTCCTAGGATTGGGCAAATCCCCAACCGATCCAGCCACAGTCGACCTAAGTGTGAGAGGGCGGAGTGGAAATAGGTTCACTCTCGCCGCTGTTCGGCACTTAGTAAGAGAGAACGGTAACACCGCCCGCAAAGTGTGTCAAGGACACCCGAATGCACAAATGCACGGCTTGAGTGGGCACGGGGCGATCTCGCGTTCACGGGCGGAATTCGGTTCAATGATGGCAGGAGAGCGACGTCTGTCCGGTAGCGCGCACGGCCAAGGGGCCCCGCGTGTCGCGACCTGGCATCGGGCGCCGCGGGGCAGGAAGGACCGAAATTGAAAAAACATCTCATTCTGTTGCTGAAGCTGCTGCTGCCGGCGCTTGTGATCGCCTACTTGCTGCGACAGCTCGAGCCGGGGCAGTTGGAGACGCTCCGCGACCATCCCAAGCACTGGGGGTTGCTGGCGCTCGCGTTCCTGATGGCGTTCGGCGCGGTGACACTCAGTTTCGCGCGGTGGTGGCTATTGGTGCGCAGCCTGGAGCTGCCTTTTCGCTTCCGAGATGCGCTGCGGCTGGGGTTCCTCGGCTACCTCATGAACTTTATCGCCCCGGGCTCCGTCGGTGGCGACCTGTTCAAGGCAGTCTTTATTGCCAGGGAACAGGAGCGGCGTCGAGCCGAAGCGGTTGCCACAGTGATTGTGGATCGCGTGGTGGGACTGTACGCCCTGCTGTTGGTGGCCACCATCGGAGTGCTCACGACGGACGTGTTGAACGCGGGCGATGCCTCCGTGCGGGTGCTATGTCAATGCACGTTGGCGGGCGCCGTCATCGGCGGGCTGGGTCTGGTGCTGGTGATGTCGCCCTTGTTGACTCGCGGCCGGGTGTCGCAGTGGATCTCCCAACTGCCGCTGCTCGGCGGACCGGTGTCCAAGGTGATCGCCGGGGTGCGGCTCTACCAGTCGAGACCGCTGGTGTTGGTGTGCATTGCCGTGATCAGCCTGGGCGTCCACTTCATGATTGCGGTCGCGATCGCGCTCATCGCCAACGCCTTGTTTGTCGAAGTCCCGACGCTGGGCGAGCATCTGGTGATGGCGCCGTTGGCGATGATTGCCAATGCGCTGCCGCTGACTCCCGGCGGACTGGGCGCCCTGGAACTGGCATTGGCCAAACTGTACGAGATTGTCCCCAACTCGCCGCACGAAGTCTCGGGGATTCTCGTGGCGCTGGTGTTCCGCCTGACGACTTTCGCCATCGCCGCAGTCGGCGCCGTGTTTTACATTCGCGGCCGCAGCGAGCTGAAAAAGGTGCTCGACGAAGCGGAACGCCTGGGGGGCCAGCAGGCGACGCCGAAGCAGCAAGCCCTGGATTGAAGGTCGGGCAACGTCGGGCAACGTCGAAATGAGTTGCCTCGTATCGGCCATCCAACCGCAGCTAGCCGCGGTAGTTTTCGTGACAGACGCTGCACGACTTGGTGATGGCGCCCGCGCCGTTTCGCGCCGCCTCATAATTGCCTTGCTTGGCGCCGGAGACGATGTCGCCGGCGCCTTTTTTCATCTCCTCGCAAAACTCTTTGTAGTCATCCGCGTCGCCGTCCGCCATGCCTTCCTTCATCAGCACCATGGACATGGCGGCGACGAGCTCGGCCTCGTGAATCAACATGTCCTTGTTGTCCTTAAACGAGGCGGCGCTCGCGAGCGCGGGTTGCAGCCGCTTTTCAAAAGCAAGCTCCAGTCGCTGCATGAGGGGCGATCGATCACAGATCTTGTCCCATGTCGCGTCCGGATCTCCCGGTTGCCCTTGAAACTTGGCGCCGCCGACGAGGTCTTGCAGGTCGGTCTTGCGCAATTTCGCTTCCGCGTAGGTCTGCGGGCTGCCGGTGCTGCAATTCCTGGCCGCGCGGGCCAGCAGGTCGCGAAGGCCGGAGGCGCCTTCCGCGAAACGCACATCCCCGTCGTATTCGTGGATGATTCCAAACAGCATCGCGGTGACCGTGAAGTCGGTGCGGCATAGCCGATAGTCGCCGCTGCGGAATTTCGTCGGCGTGGTGACGTTGGTGTCCAGCGAGGTTTTGACGGACTTGATTTCGTTCTCGATCGTCTCGGAGGAGATGGCAGCGGCCCAGCCTGCCACCGAAGCGTTGCCGCCATCCGTTCCCGCCGTGCTGGCAGCTCCAGCCTTGGCGGCCGGCCCTTTGTGCAAGTCGGGCCGAGGTCCCTGCAGGGTGGAGAAAACGTCGCTGAAGAAATATTCCGAGCCGTCGCTCGGCGCGAATTTGGGCGGCGCCACTCGCTTGGCCTTCGAGCCTCGCTGTGCAAGCGACCATGTCGGCACAATCGCCACGATCCCTGCCATGATGATGGCCAAGGTCCAACGGGAAGCGTGGTTCATCTGTCACTCTCGTAATTGCCGGGGAAGTATTGCGAAGGAGGTCCCGCCAAGGACGGTTGAGCATCTTGTGAATCGCTCCTCCACTGCTCCATTATTTCGTCTCTGCCCCCAAATCACAAGTTTGCGAGCAAAGGTGGCTGGCCGAAAGCCGGACGGTCGCCATGTATAATCAATGAGAAGCCCCGCCACACGCTGCGACCTGCGTTGCTCGACCATGAATGACCGACTCACCAATCGCCGTGACTTCTTGCAGGGGAAAGCTGCCGCCCGCGCCGTTGGCAATTTGCTGGGGCCAACTCCCGCCCCGCAGTTGTCCGAGCGGCGCGCAGAGAACTTCTCTCTGTATTTCTCTCGCAACGCGATGGCAACCGAATTCCAGGTGATTGTGGATGCCGAGAAGTATCGTCAGGCGCCCGATGCCGCCATGGCGGCCCTGGACCGCATCGAGGAGCTCGAAGATCAGCTGTCGATCTATCGTGCACATAGCGAGGTTAGCGCCGTGAATCGCGAGGCGGCCGTCGGACCCAAGCAGATCGAGGCCGGGCTGTGGGAATTGCTCTCGATCGGAGTCCGGCTGTGGCGCGAAACGGGTGGCGCGTTTGACATGACCTCCGGACCGCTCACCCGCGTATGGGGGTTCCACCAACGGCGAGGCAAGTGGCCGGACGAAATCGAACTGCGTGAAACGCTGGCCAACATCGGCAGCGACGCCATTGAACTCGACGAAGACGATTCAACGATCCAGTTCACGCGTCCCGGTATCGAGATCAATCTCGGGGCGATCGGCAAGGGCTGGGCTTTGGATCGGGCGGCGGAGTGTTTGGATGACGCCGAGGTGGAGGACTTCGTGATTCAGGGCGGCAAGAGCAGTGTTCTGGTTCGCGGTGCCAAACATGGGCAATCGTGTTGGACGGTGGGGTTGATGCACCCCTTGATTCCACAGCAGCGCCTTGGCGTTTTGAACCTGAGTGATGTCGCCATGGCAACTTCGGGTTGCGGGAATCAATATTTCCACCACCAAGGCCGACGATTGGGGCATATCCTGGATCCCCGAACGGGTTTCCCCTCTGAAGGAGTGCTCTCGGCGACCATCTTGGCGCCAACCGCAACGGAGGCCGACGCCCTGGCCACCGCGATGTACGTGATGGGAGTGGAGCAGGCCGAGGAACTGTTGCAACAACGTCCCGAGCTGGGGGCCGTGTTCGTCGTTCCCGGACCGCGGAGCGGGTCAATCGAATTGATTGTGCGGAACTTGCCGGATGACTGCTGGTCAGCTGCCGGCGAATGAACAGCGGCCGTCGCTCGACTGAGGGGCCGCTTTTACGCAACCCCTTGTGCCGGCTGATGCACGCTTCGCGCGTAGCATGGGTGCCCTCGCCCGTGCAGCACTGCGCAGCCCCTTGGTGCCGGCCGATGCACGCTTCGCGCGTAGCATGGGCGCCCTCGCCCGTGCAGGACTGCGCACCCCCTTGGTGCTGGCCGAGACTCTTTTTGCTGGGGCATGGGCCGTGCTTTGCGGCTGCTCGCCGCGCACGGGCGAGGACGCCCATGCTACGGACGATCGCTGCGGCGGCTCGCCGCGCAGCACTACGCATGCATTAGGTACTTGCTTCCGACTATGCTCCCGCCTACGCTGAAACGCTTGGAGTCTGCGGCACGCGGTGAGAGAAACCCGGCAGGCCCGCCAAGCCTCACAGGGGTCGCCAGCGATGGGGCCCGAGCGGCCCCGACTCTTCCCGCCTGCAACTACTCCCCTTCGGGCCGTCCAATGCGCGGCCCTGCCCACCTCTGATCCATTTCACTCAGGGTTCGCGATGAAGAAGCATCCCGCTCTGCCAGTGTCGTTTTGGTCAAACCTCTGTGTGGCCTTTGCCGCCTGCTCGGCTCTCGTGTCAGGGGCAATGTCGAGCGTCGTCGCCGCCGAACCAGCCAAGGCCGAGGCGCCGCTCGAGGAGCCCGTCGATGCGGGGCACTCCTACCATGGCGAAGTGTTTAACGAGGGTCCGCGTCAGCGCGCCTATCTGATGACGGGCACCGGGCACGTCGACTTTCCCGTCACGACGTCGAGCAAGGAGGCACAGGCGTTTGTCTCGCAAGGGCTGGGCCAGCTCTATGGCTTCTGGTACTTCGAGGCGGAGCGTTCCTTCCGTCAGGCGATCTCGATCGACCCGGAATGCGCGATGGCGTATTGGGGCGCCGCAGTCGCCAACTACCAAAACACGAAACGCGCCAAGGGCTTCATGTCCGAGGCCATGAAACGGGTGAAAAGCGTCACACCTCGCGAACGCATGTATCTCGAGGCCTTCAACACCTACGTCAACGCCGACCCCAAGAAGAGCAAAGAGCGAGGCGAGCGATACGTCGAGGATCTCGACAAACTGTTGCTCGAGTATCCCGACGACATTGAGGCGAAGGCGCTGTTGGCGCTCCAACTGTACCTGAATCGATCGAGCGGCTCGAAGATCACCAGCTATTTCGCGATCGACGCCTTGCTCGGAGAAGTGTTCGCCAAGCAGCCTCTGCACTCGGCGCACCATTTTCGCATTCACTTGTGGGACGCGAAAAAACCTGCCAAAGCGTTGGAGTCTTCGGCACTGTGTGGCGAGGGCTCGCCCGCAATCGCTCACATGTGGCACATGCCCGGCCACATCTACTCGCGTCTGAAGCGTTACAACGAGGCGGTCTGGCAACAGGAGGCATCGGCGCGAGTCGACCATGCCCACATGATGCGCGATCGGGTGCTGCCCGATCAGATTCACAACTTTGCCCACAACAACGAGTGGTTGATTCGCAACCTGATGTATGTCGGGCGAGTGGAGGACGCGGTTAGCCTGGCGCGCAACATGCTCGAACTGCCCCGTCACCCCAAGTACAACACTCATGCGCGCGGCAGCGCGAATTATGGGCGCCGTCGCTTGACCGAGGTGCTGCAACGCTATGAACTACATGAGTTAGCCATCGAGCTGATCTCCGAGGGCTACATCGAGGAGGGCCCCACGACGGCGCTGAAGATGGAGCGACTCGCGCTGCTCGGGGCCGCTCACTACGGACGGGCCAAAGGCCAAGCGGGGCCGCATCTGGAGCAAGGCAAAGCGGCCGCGGAGGAGATTGCTAAGCTGTTGACCGCGAAACGCCAAGAGGTGGAACGCGCCGAATCGGCCGCTCGTCGCAAGTATCTGCGAGAACAGGTCACAGAATTGGCCTTGGACGACGCCAAGGGCAACCCGTTGCCGCCTTGGGAGTCGGCTCCGCCGGCGTTGAAGGACGCCCAGACAAAAGCGTTGAACAAGGCGGTCGCGGACGCGGCCAAGGCGTTCGCCGCTGACATTCGCGAAATGGAGAAGGCCGAGCGGTCTGTCGAAGGCTGGCGACTGGCGGCGGCCGGCGACGCCAAGGCTGCCTATGAGATGCTCAAGAAGGCGGGCGGCATCGACACGCATCTGTTGGCGCGTGTGCAGTACGAGGCAGGTGAACAAAAGGCCGCGATCGACGCGATCAAGCGGTACGTCTCATCGCACGACAACGAGGTGCTGCCGTTGGCCACCTACATCGATCTGCTCCATCGTCACGGCGAGGTGGACGCGGCCAAGGAGCAATTCAAGGCGCTCCGCACCGTTGGCGCGACGCTCGATCAGAATGTGGAGGTCGCGCAGAGAATGACGGAGCTCGCTCGCGACATGGAACTGGCGGACGACGGAGCTGACTGGCGAGAACCATTCAAGCCGGGCAAGGATTTTGGCGAACGCCCGAGCTTGGATGAACTGGGCCCATTCCGGTGGCAGCCATCGCCGGCTCCGGGCTGGGAGTTGTCGGATGCCGACGGCAAGCAGCGGTCGCTGGAAGATTTCCGAGGCCGACCGGTGATCGCCATCTTCTACCTCGGGTACGGCTGCTTGCATTGCGCCGAGCAGTTGCAGAAGTTCTCGCCGATGAAGGAGAAGTTCGCGGCCGCAGGCATCGACTTGGTCGCGGTGAGTTCGGACGATGTCGAGGGCCTGCAGATCTCGATCAAGGACTACAAACCCGGCAAACTGAGTTTTCCCTTGGTGGCGGACCCCAAGCTGGAAGTCTTCCGCAAGTATCGCGCCTTTGACGATTTCGAGCAGCAGGCGCTGCACGGCACCTTCCTGATCGACGCTCGCGGATTGGTGCTGTGGCAGGACATCAGCTACGAGCCGTTCATGGACGCGGAGTTCTTGCTGAAGGAGGCGCCGAGGCTGCTGAAACTGCAGGCGACGCGTCCGTCCGAAGGCGGAGCAAGAATCGTGGAAGCGGCGAAGTAGCCGATAGACCGAGGGTTGGCCTGCGATGGCCGAGCGACACGTTCATCTCCGGCATAAGCCGCCGACTCCGCTGGATCGTCCCCGCGAGTTGGTGATTGCCTGCCCTGAAATGCAGAGCAACGTCAACCTGTCGCGGATCGTCCGCGCAGCGGGATGCTGTGGGGTGACGAAGATCATCGCCGCTGGCAGTGTGCGCATCGACCGAAAGATCGCCCGCGATGCGCTTGATCAGATTGAAATCGAATCGCGCCGTACGCTGCTGCCGACTCTGAAGCGGATTCGCGAAGAGACCGACGCCGTGCTCGTAGGGCTCGAGCAGGCGGAGGGTTCCGTCAGCCTGCCCGAATTCTCGTTCCCTCGCAACACGGTCCTCGTGATTGGCCACGAGCGAAAAGGGATTGAGCCCGAGGTGCTCAAGGTGCTCCACCACGTCGTGGAGATCCCGGTCTGGGGCATGCCCTACAGTTACAACGCGGCCACCGCGACGGTGATGGCGTTGTATGAGTACTGTCGACAGTACCCGCGAGGGTAGCTGGCTTTGACAAGGGCGGGATCGAGCTCATGCCATCAGCTCATGCACCACGCGAGTCGGCTCGACTCCCGTGAGTCGAAAGTCCAGCCCCTGCCGGCGGAAGGTCAGGCGTTCGTGGTCGATGCCGAGCAGATGCAACATGGTCGCGTGCAAGTCGCGCACATGCACGGGGTGTTCGGCAACGTTGTAGCTGAAGTCGTCGGTTGCGCCGTAAGAGAAGCCGGATCGCAGCCCGCCTCCAGCCATCCAGATCGTAAAGCAGCGTGGGTGGTGGTCGCGCCCGCCTTCGGGGCTGTCCCATTGGCCCTGCCCCGCGACGCCTCGCCCAAACTCGCCGCCCCAAACGACCAGGGTGTCGTCCAACAAGCCGCGCCGCTTGAGATCCAGCACAAGCGCCGCGCTGGCCTGGTCGGTGTCGCGGCAGCGCGCGGTGCACCATGATTGCAGCCGACTATGGTGGTCCCAATCCGGGTGAAACAATTGCACGAAGCGAACGCCTCGCTCGACCAAGCGACGGGCCAGAATGCAATTCGCGGCGTAACTTCCCGCTCGCCGTGAGTCGGCGCCGTAGAGGCGAAACGTCTCCTCGGTCTCGCCGCTGAGGTCGTTGAGCTCGGGGATGCTGGTTTGCATTCGCCAAGCCATCTCGTATTGCCGAATTCGCGTTTCGATCTCCGCGTCGCCGGTGGCGTCAAGCCGCTGTTGGTTCAACTCGGCGAGTCCATCCAGCATGCCGCGACGCACGTTGCGGGGCAGGCCGGACGGATCTCGCAGGTAGAGCACGGGATCCTCGGCGTTGCGGAGCTTCACTCCCTGATACCGCGAAGGCAAAAAGCCGCTTCCCCAATAGTGATCGTACAGAGGCTGATCGCTGGGCCGCTTCATCTTGGAGATCAGCACCAGGAAGTCCGGCAGGTCCCGATTTTCGCTGCCCAGTCCGTAGCTCGTCCAAGCGCCGACGCTAGGGCGGCCGGGGATTTGATGCCCGGTGAGGAACTTGGTCATGGCCGGGGCATGATTGATCTGATCGGTTGTCATGGACTTGACGAAGCAGAGCTCGTCCGCCGCATCGGCAATGTGCGGCAACCAGTCGCTGACCGTGGCGCCCGATTCTCCCCGCCGTTGAAATCGCGACCGGGCCGGCATGATCAGCTGCTTCTGATTGGCGGTCATCGTCGTTAGTCGTTGGCCTTGCCGAACACTGGGCGGCAGCTCCTTGCCGGCCCACTGGGCCAAGCCCGGTTTGTCGTCGTAGAGCTCGATCTGCGAGGGCCCGCCGGACTGAGTGAGAAAGATGACTCGTTTGGCACGCGGCGCGAAGTCAACGCGCTGGCCGATCGCCAGGTCGCTGCCAAGCAGCGACTGCAGCGCGATCGCGCCGAGCGACATTCCGCCTTGCGCGAGAAAGGCGCGGCGCGCCATGGACTCAACCATCGCCAGCCCGCTATCTTTGTTTCGCAATCTTGATGACATGGTTGTGTCACTCACGGGTGATGGCCTCATCCAGATTCAGCAACATCGAGGCCACGACCATGTCCGCCGCCCAGGCGGCGGTGTCGGGCAGCGTGGGGCGATCGGCCGAGGCTTGCCCAACCGCAAGCAGCTGCGCCGCGTCGCCCGGATGAGGCCGGTAGTGCTCCAGTGCCAACCCGCGTTGCCGGGCCAGCACGGCAAACTCGTGCGCGTCCGGTTCGCGGGTCAGCAATCGCCGCGTCATCCAACTCAGCCTCGCCTGCACATCGTCGGGATGCTCGCGGGTGGCGAGCCTCGCGAGCTCGCGAGCGGCTTCGAGCGTCGTTTCGCCGTTCAGCAAGGTGAGCGCATGCAGCGGCGTGTTGGTCTGACGTGGCTGGACCTCGCAGGTGCGGCGTTGTGCGCTGTCGAACAAAAACACCGGCGCGCTCGAGCGTCGCCAGAAGGCGTAAAGCGTGCGGCGATACTGCAGCTCGCCTTGGCTGGGGCGATATTGAAATCTTCCCATAAACATCTGTTTCCAAACGCCCGCCGGCTGATACGGCATCACCGGAGGGCCGCCGATATCGCGGTTCAGCAAGCCGCTCGCCGTCAACGCCGCGTCGCGGATCATCCAACTGGGCAGGCGTCGCCTCGTCACTCGGCTCAGCCAGCGATTTTCGGGGTCGAGCTGCCGGGCCGCGCTGTCCTGAGGGACGACGCTGGACTGGGCATAGGTGCGGCTAGTAACGATCAAGCGAATCACGTGCCGCAGGTCCCAGTCGTGCTCCATCAGCTCGACTGCTAGATGGTCCAGAAGCTCCGGGTGTGTGGGCCGCTCGCCCTGAACGCCAAAGTCCTCGGGCGTGCGGACGATGCCTGACCCGAAAAACAGCTGCCACAGGTGGTTCACGGTGACGCGAGCCGTGAGTGGGTTGTGTCGCGAAGTGAGCCAGCGCGCCAGGTCCAGTCGCGAGAGGCTGGATTCGCCGTTGACGCCAGCCGATCCGATGGCTGCGGGAAAGCCTCGCTGTAGCTGCTCACCGTGCTGATCCCAAATCCCGCGAACCAGCCGGAAAGTGTTGCGCGGCTCGTTGCGTTCGGCCAGCACCATGACATCGAGCGGTCCGGTTGACTGACGAAGTTCCGACAGTTGCTGCCGAGCGAGGTCGAGACGCTGCTTTTCCGCCTGGTAACGTGAATGATCAGCCAAGAATTGTCGCAGCAGCTCCGCGCGGAGATCTTGGGGCACCTCCGCCACGCTGGTGACGCCGGACGTCGCCAGCCGCTCCAGTGGCATCGGCCCGATGCGCCGCACTGCTTCGCCGGGCTGGTCCGTCACCATCACGCGGAAGCGGCCGATACTGGCGTCTCCGACAGTGGATCGCTGCAACAACACGAACACCAGCTGGTCACCTTCGTTGAGCTGAAGTGGCTCGGCCAGCGCGAAGACCGCTTCATGGGGTTGATCTGCCGCCCCGTCCGTTGTCCAGCCATTGCGCGGGTCGTCGTCGAGCGTGTCTTTGATCAGCCCGTAGTTCCGTCCCGAGACTTTCTTCTCTGCGTCGGCGACGGCGGAGTCGAGCTCGATGTCTTCCAGTTGTGAGCTTCCCGGTCGCCGTCGCTGCAGCTTCACATCCGTCAGAATGAACTCTCCGCTGGCGCCGCGGGACAATTTGCCGTCCGTATGATCGGCGTGCGGAAACACCTCCAATCGCAGGCCGGTCAGTCGTCGCAAGGTAGCGGTGCCGGTCAGTCGGTAGTCGTCCTGGCGAGGATTGGGACCATGAGCTCGGATGACCTGATCCCGTTGCAGTTCCAGCTGCGTACCCTCGACCGACTCCACCGCCAGCTCGCTGAACGGTTGCCAACCTTCGTAGGCCGTGCCTGCGAGCGCATCGACCTGCGAGGCGAGCCAGAGCTCAAATTCCTGCTCGGCGCTTTGCCGCGCGGCGGCCTCTTGTGGCTCGCGCTGCTTCACGGTCGCTTCCGCGCGGGACACGGATTGTGGCGAGAGCGGGGACTCATATTTCAGATAGGGCTTCGCCGCTTTGCCCGCCTTGCCGTCCTCATCGATGCTGTTGAAGAACGCGTACAGCTGATAGTATTCGGCTTGCGTGACGGGGTCGAATTTGTGCGAATGGCACTGGCAGCAGCCGAGCGTCAGCCCCAGCCAAACTGTGCCCATCGTGTTGACCCGATCGATGACATAGTCCACGCGAGACTCTTCGGGATCGCGGCCGCCTTCGCCATTGGTCATGTGGTTCCGGTGAAAGCAGGTTGCCAGCCGCTGTTGGTCGTTTGCCTCAGGCAGCAGGTCTCCCGCGAACTGTTCCGTCGTGAACTGATCGTATGGCAGGTTGCGATTGAACGATTGCACGACCCAATCTCGCCACGGCCAATTCGTGCGAGTTGCGTCTTGTTGGTAGCCATCGGTGTCGGCATACCGCGCAGCGTCCAGCCACCACATCGCCATCCGCTCGCCATAGTGGGGCGACGACAACAACTGTTCGACGAGCCGCTCCACGGCCTGCGGTGAGTCGTCCTGCAGAAAGGCCGCGGCTTGCTCGGGCGTTGGCGGGAGGCCGGTGAGGTCGAAGCAAAGGCGCCGCAACAACGTGTGGCGAGCCGCAGGAGGCGAGAAGACCAAGTTTCGTCGGCGCAACTGCTCCTGCACAAAGTGGTCAATCGGATTGCCGTCAACGGCCTGGCTGGCCTTCGGGAGTTCGAGTGACCAGTGCTTGCCCCAAGGAATACCTGCGGCGATCCAATCTCGCAGCCTCTCGACCTCCTCCGCCGTTAGCGGTTCTCGATGGGAGTCGCGGGGCGGCATGATTTGATCGCCAGCGCCCGCCGATACTCGCTTCAGGAGTTCACTTTTCTCGGGCTCACTAAGGTTGACGACCGCAGCCACGCCTTGGGGCGTATCCAAACGGAGATCCGCTTCGCGTTTTCCGTCGTCCGGCCCGTGGCAATGAAAGCAACGATCGGATAACAACGGCAAAATGTCGCCGCCGAAATCCGGACGCTGGGCTTTCGCTGGCTCATCTGCCGCACAAGGCCTCAGTGTTGGCAGGCAGAACGATGTGAACCCGATGCACAAGGCCAAAGCAAGTGTCTTGATGACGCCACTGTGCTCGTTCGATCGTCGATACTGCTTGATCTGGATCAAGGTTCTGGTGTTCCCTATCTGCGATTCCGATCCGTCGCTGACGTTCTGACGCTTCGGGTTTCCTTTTGAAGCATGCCGATTTTCGGAGTCAGACACTCTTGATCATTATGATTGAAGTCGCGTCCGCGACCAACTCGCGCTGCGGGATTGCCTGTGGCGCCTTGACGCAGTTGGAAATTGCGGAATCGGGCGGACCGTTGTGTCACTTCTCGAGATGTTTGGACACAACTTCGAGGATTTCGTCGTGCAAGTGTCCATTCGAGGCCAATACGCTCGATGGGGCCACGCCTAACGGACTTCCCTCGCAGGTGGACACGCGACCGCCGGCCTCGGTCACGAGCAGTTGGCCTGCGGCAAAGTCCCATGGCGACAAGTAGAATTCAAAGAAGCTACCGAACTGTCCGTCGGCGACCATGCAGAGGTCAAGCGACGCGGTGCCAAAGCGGCGGATGCCGTGGATTTGTTTCCGAAACAGCGCTTCCACGGCGTCCAGGGTGGCCCGCATCATCGCACCGCGATCGTAGTAGAAGCCAACGCCGATGAGGGTTCGCCGCAGGTCTTGCTCATCCATCACCCGACAACGGATCCATTGACCGCTGTCGTAGCGCCAAGCGCCGTGTTGCCGCTGGGCGACATGCCAGCCACCGCCAACGGGGTTCACTACGACGCCCGTGTGCGCCTTGCCTTCACGATAGTAGGCGACGCTGACACCAAAGTGCGGGATCCCGTGGGAGAAGTTGGTGGTCCCGTCCAGCGGGTCGATGATCCAAAGATGTTCGGCGTCTGTCGCGCCGTCATGCTGCTCCTCGCCGAGGATGGCATGGTCGGGGTAGGCCGCGTGGATCGTCGCGGCGATCGCCTCCTCAGCCTCGATATCCGCGTTGGTGACGAGGTTGTGCGTCTCCGATTCGCTGCCCTTCGGCCGGACCTCGGCGGACGCCAGCGAACGGAAATACGCTTGCACAATTTCGGACCCGGCCGTCGCTGCGGCGCAAGCGACTTCCAGTTCCGTGGACATGCCCCGCTCTAACAGCCATGGAATCGCGTGTTTCATTGATCTCGGAATTGGTAATGAGCTGCCAAGAAAAAAGGAGCCGCTCGCGCGTTGGGCGAGCGGCTCCTTTTCATGCCGAACGGTCCTTGCCGTATCGGGCCAGGACAGGAAACCCGAAGCGTAAGCGAGGGATGGTATCGTCGAATCGCCCGTCACTCGAAGGAGTGAGGAATGAATCAACTAGCTCCGGCTTGACGGGCCACTAGTCGCCCGGGTCCAACGGGTCGCTAGGGCACCAACGACAAGTCGTGCACCTCGCCACCTTCCTTGATTTCGACTTCCAGATCGGTCTCGACCGTGTTCAGGTAGCGAGTCGAGAAGGGGAGGTCTTTCGGCTTGTCCGTGCTATAGGCATCCTCGCTGCTGATCTCGGCGTCGGGGTTCGTGTTGACCAGGTTCAATGTGACCTTGTACTTGCCCGGCATGATGCCGTCATTGGGCTCCATCGTGGTCACGGCGGCAAATTTGCCGTTGGCATCAGTGATCGCGGTGGCATTGCGGCCGCTGGGATCGACGGCATTGAAGACCACGGAGACGTTGGGGACCGCGGCGCCGTTTTGCGAGACGGAGCCGCTGATGGGGACGGTGCTGAGTTTGGCGCCTCCGCCGCAACCAGTCGCCAGCAGCCCGGCGAAGGCGGCGCAGATCAGCGCGAACTTGTGTGTGTTAGTCATGTGATTCCCGTGATTGGAAGGCCGTGTCCTCACTTCGACAGCTCGCAATCAGCCACGAGTGACACGGTGTGAGAAAAAGACAGGCTTACAATGCCGACAGTCCGACATTGTAAGCCTGAATGAATCGATCCCAAGATGGGCAAGCGATTTTCGCACGCGGTAGTGCGTTTACGGAAGGGTTGCGGGAACGCCGTCCACCATCGAGCCATAGGCGCGATAGATTTGCAGGTCAACGGTTTCGGAGACGAACCGCACGCTGCCGTCGACCAACCCGAACATGGCGCCAGCCGGATGGCGGCTCATAAACGAGTAGTTGTTGGGCCAGTCGCCACGGCAATTGAACAGATCAGCATCGCGTCGCCCGGTGTTGGTACACTGAGCCGGCGCATTCAATGGCACAGCGGCTGTTGCTGTGGAACCATTAGGCCAAAACCACCAGGTGTGAGTGCACCAGTTCGGCACGCACTCGCCTACGATAAACGTGTTGGACGTGCCGTCCTTCACCGAAGCCATGGTGGCCTGGATCGGGGTACGCGGCCCGTTGTTGCGAAACAGCACGCCGTTGCCGACATCGAGGCCGTTGGAGTTGTCGCCGTAGGGAGTGAAGACAAACGGGCCACTGGTCACCTGGAAATTGCCCCACGCCCAGTTCGAGCCGGCGCAGCCCTTGTAGTTGTTGACGCCCCATGTTCCGCCGATGTTGGCGCGACCCGACAGCGTGCCTTCGTGTCCGCTGTCACTCGGGCAATGCAACGCCTCGAGGGAGGTCGCCGCCACCGTCGCATTGTTGGGCGCTGGGCGGGGATCATTGCTGACGCCGTAGGCGAAGTCGACTTGATCGTATAATGGCTGTTGCTCGATAAAGGGCAGGATGGAGGTGATCCAGCTCACCGACTTGCCGTTCTGCGGCACCACGGTTCCCCAAGTCGCATAATTCAACGGGAACTTTTTGTGGTTGTCGTGATAGTTCTGGCAAGCCAACGCGAGCTGCTTGACGTTGTTCGAGCAACTCATGCGTCGAGCGGCCTCGCGAGCCGCCTGGACTGCTGGCAGCAACAATGCGACCAGCACGCCGATGATGGCGATGACGACGAGCAGTTCCACTAAAGTGAAACCGCGAATTCTGGAACGCCGCATGTAGAGATCTCCGGAAAAGGGCGAGGAAAAAGTAGAGATAAGGTAGACACTTAGGCCGAACTCGCGTCTAAGGTTATTTGACTTTGGCCTCCCAGTCAATCGATGACGACGGTTACTGGAAGATACAACTCCGTTATTCGCCCGGAATGGGGGCGTCCGCCTCTTACATGTCGCCTCGTAAAAAGCAACGCAAACGCTCCGGCAAGTCCACCCCGCAACGGCAGGCCGCTCCCCCCGTCGGCGAATCGGAATTGCCGGCTGCTCGCTCTCGCACAAACCGGTGGCTGCTGGGTCTGCTGGCCTTGGTCATTGGTGCACTGCTTGTCTATCAAGGGCCGCTACGCCGCCAGTACGGCCTGATGTCGGTCCGGAGGCTTGTTGCGGCGCGACAGCTGTCTGAGGCCCGCACGCGACTTCTGGCGATGGTCGAACGGGACTCGCACCCGGACACACTGCTCTGGCTCGCTCGCGTCCATCGCAAATTGGGCCGAATGAGCGAGGCCCGCGATGCCATTGAGCAGGCCTTCGCCAACGGGGCGCTCCAGGAGCGGCTCGAACTCGAGCAGGCGTTGGCCTTGGCTCAAAGTGGCCAGATCTCCAAGGCGGAGGCCACGCTGATGCGCGCGTTGGAGGAGGCGCCTGAGGAGACGGCGGAAATCTGCGAGGCGCTCGTCAGCGGCTATATGCGAAACTACCGCTTTGGCGAGGCGGCTCGGTGGATCGAGGCGTGGAAGCAGGACTACGCCGCGGACCCTCAGCCCCACATCGCTCAAGGAAAGCTCTGGCAGCACTTGCGACTGTGGAATGAGGCGGCCGAAGCGTTTGGCGAGGCGAGGCGACGGGCGCCTCAGCGGACCGACATCTTGTCGGGGTTGGGCGAGTCACTCGCTGCGCTGCACCGCTATGATGACGCCGTCGAGGTGTATCGGGAGGCGGTGGCGCTGGAGCCCGACAATCCAACGATCCTCGCGGGACTGGCAGGATGCTATCTCGCCCAAGGGCTTACGGATCCTGCGGCTCCGCTCTATCGGCAGCTGTTGGAGCAGGATGAGGACAGCTTTGAGGCCCATTTTGGCTTGGGGCGGATCGCTTTGGATAGCGGCGACGCCGCGACAGCTCTTGGGCATCTCGAGCCGCTGGAGGCAAGGCAACCTCGCAATACCTCGCTACGGTTCTCGCTCGGGTCCGCCCTGAGGGCCGCGGGGCGCGCTGACGAGGTGCAGAAGCACTTCGAGTTCGTCGAACAAGCGACCGTCGCAAGGGAACAGATTCAAAAACTCACTCGGTCCATCCAAACTCAGCCTGACGCGGTGGAGCCCCGGGTTGAAGTTGCAAAACTGTTGATGGACTACGGTTCCTTGGCCGAGGCAGCGGCATGGTTGATCAGCGCGGTAGAATTAGAGCCCGGCCATGCCGAGGCCAATCGTCTGCTAGCCGACTATTACGAACAGACAGGCAATGCGTCCCGCGCAGCGGATCACCGCCGGGCTGGCGCTCGTGCAGCGGACAACGGCAAATGAGTGACCACACCATTCTTGGGCCTTTCTGACGATGCAACGCGATCTCCGCAAACTCCTCCTGATCGTTAGTTGCTGTGGATTGTCAGCGTGGATGCCCGGCTGTGGCGCGAAGACAAAAAATCCAAACGCAACCGCCGTGGACCTACGGATCGGCGATGGAAAGACCAGTCAGCCCTTGCAGCCCCAATGTTGTCTGGAGGAGTTGCTGCAATTCCCGGCGACCTACGACAATAGCCAGGATAGCGACCGGTATACAATCCTCGAGTCGCTTGGCGGCGGCGTGGCGATGTTCGACTTCGACCTCGATGGCAAACTCGACGTCTGCTTTGCGGGAGGCGGCCGCATCGGCCCCGGCGACCAGTTGACCGGAATTCCTCCGGGCTTGTTTCGGCAATCGACGGCCGAGGACGGCCGAGCCATTTTTCTACCCGTCTCAAGCAGCGCGTTGCCCGAGCTGAAGGTCCCTTACAATCACGCCGTGTGCGCAGCCGACTACGACAACGATGGCTTCGACGACTTTCTCGTCACCGGCTACGGCGGATTGACCCTCTATCACAACATGGGGGACGGCACCTTCGAGGCGGTGCACGCTCGCGAGTCCGGCCTGGACGACACGCTCTGGAGCTCGAGCGCCGGCTGGGGTGACTTCAACGGGGACGGCGACTTGGATCTGTTTGTGGTCCATTACGTCGATTGGACTTTCCAAAATGATCCCTTCTGTCCGGGACCGTTGGAGGGCCAACGCGAGACCTGTCCACCGGCAAACTTCCAGGGGCTGCCCGACTACCTCTACTTGTCGAAGGGAGACGGGCAGTTCGTCGAATCATCCCGGCAATGCGGCATTGCTCCCAATGGACGCGGGCTGGGGGTCGTGATCGGCGACATTGATCTCGATGGTGACAGCGATGTTTACGTCGCCAACGACGCGGAAGTGAACTTCCTCTATCTCAATGATGGAAGAGGAGTGTTTGCCGAGTCGGCCCTGACCGCCGGGGTGGCGTTCGGGGATGGCGGCAATGCAGACGGCAGCATGGGCGTGGACTTCGGCGACTTCAACCGAGATGGGCGGCCCGACGTGTGGGTGGCCAACTTCGAGTCCGAGAGTTTTGCCCTGTATCGCAATGACTCCGTCTCCGGGCACTGCTTGTTTCAGAACGTCAGTCGGCAGACCGGAGTCACTTCGGTGGGCTCTCTCTACGTTGGCTGGGGAACCGCGTTGTTGGACCTTGATCGCGATGGCGACGAAGACATCTTCGTGTCGAACGGCCACGTTGCTCGGCACCCCCGGAACGCGCCGCTTCGCCAGCGCCCATTGCTTTTGGAAAACGACTCGGGGCGTCAGTTCCGACAACACGCGTGCCCCAGCGCGTACCTGGATTCACCGCACATGGGGCGAGGTGTTGCGGCCGGCGACATCGATGACGACGGCGACTTGGATTTGGTTGTGTCGCATGTGAACGAGCCCGCGTCGCTGCTCGCCAACAATAGCCGGAATGCTCGGCACTGGTTGAGTGTGCGGCTGGTGGGTGTGCGAAGTGCGCGGGGCGGAATTGGAGCCGTGCTGCGTGCTCGCACCAAACACGGCGAGCAACTGCGGCTGATTAAGGGCGGGGCCAGCTATGCCTCCACCCATGACGCCCGCTGCTATTGGGGCCTCGGTGACGACGATGTCGTGGAGGAGTTGGAAGTGACCTGGCCGAGCGGCGCGGTCCAACGGCTTCAAGGCGTCGCGGCCGACCAAACACTCTTGGTGATTGAGCCCGTGGACTCGGGGGCCGACGGTGCTTGAACCGGAATCCGGGGACAACCGGAGCCGTGGTAGCCGCAGATTGCCCACGCAAAGGCGCAAAGTCGCGAAGGTCGTATCCGGCCTATTGGGTATTAGAGGAAGAGGACATTTCAAAAATCTTCCCTGGCGCAATCGAAAGCAGTTTTTCTGCTGGTTTCAACCCGATTGCCGATCGGGTAGTTTTTGAAGTGCGTTGTACTGACTTTCCTGCTCTTCTTCGCGTCTTCGCGTCTTTGCGACTTTGCGTGAGAATTCGCGGCCTGGATCGTCATCGGTTACCTCGATCGATAGCGACTTCCAGCGATACTCTATGCACAAGGTTCCAAGTTTCAGTTCGGTTTTGGCCCGACCACGTTCCACATGATCTCGCCCCAGTGGGCCTCGTCGCGGGGCTGGTTGGCAAAGTTGCCCACGATGATGTCCAGCTTGCCGTCGCCGTCGACATCCCCGGTGGCGAGCGACATGTGACCTGCGGATGACACCTCGAGCGTGCGTCGTCGAAAGGCGCCGGGGGTTGTCTGCTCCAGCAACATGAGCGTTTCGTAGTTTCCCGGATGCGCCTCGCCTCGCAGTCCCACGTCCGGAATGAACGCGCAGACGACGATGTCTTGGTCTCCGTCCCCGTCGATGTCGGCGGCCTCGGCGCGCATGGCCCCCGCCATCGTCGCCAATTGGCGAGGGACAAAGGGAAACGTTCCCGTGTTCTCGAGCCAATGGACGGCGTGGTAGGGCTTGATGTAGAAGCTGTCGAGCATGTCGCCGTTCGTGTACAGCACGTCGAGGTCGTCGTCTCCGTCCAGGTCGACGAGTTGAATGCCGCTTGAGCCGAAGGCGGGATCCGGCGCCGCATAGACGAGCTCTTTTTGGAACGTGCCATCGGGCTGCCCCAAATACACGACGACCTGCTCATGCTCTTGACTGATCAGGGCGACGACGTCGAGCCGCCCGTCGCCATTGATGTCCGCAATGGGAACGTGAATGGCGCCAGGCCGTGGATCAAGTACAAGCTGCTCGAATCGAGGCGGACTGGCTGCGTCTCCCGGCGCAGGCGGCAGCCCCTTGAGCAACAACACTCGTCCCGTGTCGTGCCAACCGAACTCCGCTACGGCCAAGTCGAGCAGGCCGTCGCCATCGACGTCCGCGGGCCTCACGTCCGCAACTCGCCCAAGTCCATCGGCCAATACGATTGATTGAAACCGGTCGGGCCTCCATCGCAGGCGACCCTTGTGAGGCCCGGTGGAGCGGTCTTGCTCGCCGTTCTCTCCGGCAACGCGTCGGAGCCAAATGACGCGGCCCCGATCGTGGTCCGCCGGCTCAAACGAGCCCAGGTCCGCGACCAGCCAGTCCGGTTGCCCATCCGCGTCCAGGTCGCACGGCTCGATGTGACTGGGATGTGGCACTTCTGCGATGCGATCTCGCCGGGCAAGCTCGCGACCGGCGAACTGGAGCAGGTGGACTTCGCCCAGTTGCATGTCACACCAGAGCAACTCGCCCTGCGCCGTGGCTTGGCAATGGACGTTGGCAACTGCCGGAAAGGGGCTGGCGCCAGGCAGGCTGATCCTCGCCGCCTGAAATTGATGTGTCTGCCCATCCCCGTAGGGAACATCCGAAGCGTCCGCAACGTCGCGTTGCGAGCGGACGGGAATTCGCTCCAGCCGCTCCGGCGCCAACGCTCGATAGTAGTCAACCACTTTTTGCAAGGGCGGTGGCCGGAGGTCGGTTCGTTTGGACTTGTGGTAAAAGTCGAACCCTCGCTGCACCTCGGCGTACCAAGCGTCCCGAGGAAACGATTCGGGCCGGGGCTTGGCGTGGCAGGCGCCGCAGAACGTCTCCACCGGCGCGCGCAGGTCCTCAATTTGTTCTTGGGTCAGTGAGGCTGCGGAGTTCAGGCTTGATTGGGGAGCGGTTGGGGCCGGGGCAGAGCTCCCGCAACCCGCTCCGGCTGCCAGTAAACAGAGGCAGCCTACTGCGAACGCTATGTCTCGCGTGGCACTTGCAAGCTCGAAATATCGGTTCGGCCGCATAGCGCCGGCGCTTGAAGTGGGCACGCCTGCAATCATGTTTCGGGCTCGGCGACGGGACGGTTCGGTGCCCTTTATCATACCGCCGCCAGGCGGATGTCTGCGGCGGGTGGCCAGCGCCGAATCGCCAAAAAAATAGGTCGGCTGGCCACGTGGACCAGCCGACCTTCTCACCCACCATTCCCAATCAAGGTGCAAGTCATGTAGACGTCAACCCACCTTTTTAGAATCGATGCTCCAGGCCAAACATAAAGCCGTGCAGCAGGAGACTTCCCTGCTCTTTGATCTGGCCGGCGGTAAAGTAATCCGCGGGAGCATGCGAGAGCTGGTCTTCGGCGAGGGCGACGCCGGTGACGCCCATCAGCCGGTAGGCGAAGGTTCCTCGCCACGTTTTGGTGACCTGCAAGTGAGAGCCGAGCCGCAGTTCGCCAACGACCGAGATGGCGCCCTTGTCCGTCCTCAAGTTGTAGTCCTGCCCGACGTAATTGCCCGTGTTCGCATAAGCGTAGCCTTCCCAGTTGTAGATCCGCTCCAGCTTGTTGATCCGGTTGCCGTAGAGCCCGACATTGACGTCCGAGTAGATGGAGAACCTTGGCGACAGGCAATAGAAGAGGTGGCCGCCCGCCTGAGTGCCAATCAGGTGGTTCTCGACGTCAATGTCGTAAAACACTTCATCCGTGGGGTCGCCGAAGGTCGCGTCGACATAGTCGGTGGCGAACTGCAAGTAGTCGTCCAAGCGCAGGTAGCGGGCGCCCAAATTCCATGACAGGGTGGTGCGACTTGGCAGCGAGCAGGGCATGCCGCACTCACCGTCGCAGGAGCCGCAGGCGTTGCAGCCGCCACAGGGGCTGCCCATCACGGGGAAGTGGAGCAGGTTGATCTCAACGTTCGTGACTTCGAAGGATCGGCGGAGTCGGTGGGCATACGCGCCGTCGTAGTAGGACTGCACGGTGGCCCCCAAGCCGCCTTGGAGAATCGACAAGCTGCTCAGATCAAGGCGGCTGCCCATGCCTCCCGGGTAGTTGGGGCTGATGATCAACGCCTCGGCTTCCGCTTCAAACAAGGTCCAGTAGGTCGCCTCAATGGCCCAGCAACTGCCAAACCGGCGGCCGAACCGCACCTCGACGCCAGGCTCAAAGTCAAAGTCGGCGTTGTAGGTGCTGAGAATGCCATAGCCGCTGCCGAGGTCCTCGGACAACATGTGCGGCTGCCCCGTGCTGCGTTCGAGGAACAGCCCGTACGCCGAGGCGAACCATGGAGTGGGCCGCGGTCCGCAGCCATTCTGGACGCCGCGATATGAGCCTAGGGCGGCGCGGACTTTCCCGTTCCAGCCGACTTCCCCGTCGCAGGTTCCGTCGCCGCATGACGGGTAATAGCACGACGTTCCGGGGCCACACCCCGAGCCGCTGTTCGCGCCCCATGGCGACAGCACGGCGGCCTCGGGTTGCGGATGGGTCAGCGCTTCCTGGACATAGCCGTCGGCCACTTGTCCATAATCTCCCGCTGGCGCCTGCCCGTCCCCATAAACCATTTGGCCGGGCTGCGGCGCCGACATGGCCGGTTGCGGAGCCTGACCTTGTTGCATGTATTGGTTGGCGACCAGCGGGGAGTAGGTCGCGGCGGTTTGCGGGGGGTGAGCCGGCGCTGGACGATAGAAGTCGCCCATGGGTCCGGCAAGGGGATACCCCGGGGCCGGAGGTGTCCGTGCTTGCGGATAGCCAGGTTGCGCAAACGCCGGCTGGATGTATTGCCCCGGGCCGGACTGCGTAGGCTGCGCGTAGTTGGGCTGCGCCGGGTACAGCGATCCCGGCGGATAGGAGGGCTGATAGTAGGTGCGCATCGGTGCTGTCTGCGCGCAGAGAGTCTGAGCGGTCAGACAGAGGAGTCCGACCGAGACAGCATGTACAACCAGGCGAGTTGAAGGCATCCTTGCACTTCCTATTGTGGGGCCGTTGGACAATTCGAAGATCGTCCGCCCGAGAAGGGACCCCCGTCAAATCTGCCGAGTAGCAGCGAAATCCTTGCCGATGCCACCACGCAATCGGACTAACACGAGCAAAGCGGCGCACCCCATCCGGCAGAATCGGAACGAGTGCGGCAAGCGACAAACGCCAACCGCCAGCGCCCTGCCCGCTCGTGCCAACATGGATCAGACGCTGCCACAACCGATCGCAATCTACCGCAATTCAGGCAGGGAAGTCGGTTGAGGACGCTTGCCGTTGCGCACCTCTGCAATGATCTTGTCGACGTTGCGGGCAATGGGATCATTGGGTTCAAGCGACCGCGCCTCGGCTGCGGCGCTGGCCGCTTCATCCAGTCGCCCCGCGAGCAGGTGCGTCAGCGCGGCATTGGAGTGCGCGCGATAGTCTTTCGGGCGTCGTTTGAGTTGAAGGGCGACAATCTGCTCCGCGGTTTCGGTGTCTCCGCAGTTCAAGCAGGCCAGGAGATAGTCGATGGCAACCTGCTCCTCCAGCGTGGCGATCCGATAAGCGGCGGCAAGCGATTGTTGGGCGGCGGCAAACTCTCGCAGGGTGAGTTGGGCCTTGCCTTTGAGCCAGTGAGCTTGCCAATGTTCGGGATCTTGCTCGATGATCGACTCAAGCATGGCGACGCCTCGTTCCAAATCGGCCGTGCCGCCCTTGAGATAGGTGCCTTCTTGGCTAGGCTGGTCCAGCCTCACATGCGTCATGATCAAGCGCGACGCCTGTTCAAACTGCGACGGCTCCGGAGACCTTGCCGGCTCGGTGGATGGGTTCGAGCCGCACCCGCCCGTTGCCATGAGTGGGAGGCAGAGCAGCACAGTGGCTAAGCGATCACGGAACAGGAGGTGGCACATGTGCGCCTCCATCGCAGGCGACCCTTGTGAGGCCCGGTGGGCCGGGCGGCAATCTGAACTCAGCTTAGCAGAAATCGAGTCTCGAGAAGGAAACCCGAAGCGTAAGCGAGGGATCGGATTCGCGAATTCGGCACACCTCAAGAAGGAAACCCGAAGCGTAAGCGAGGGATCGGATTCGCGAATTCGGCACACCTCAAGAAGGACCCCGAAGCGTAAGCGAGGGATCGGATTCGCGAATTCGGCACACCTCAAGAAGGACCCCGCAGCGTAAGCGAGGGATCGGAGCCGCGAATTCGGCACATAGTTTCACGCTTTGTGAGAGGTCGGCAGGAGGCCAAGCCGCCCCGGACTCGCGTCGCATCCGCTGGCGGAGCCTTTTACAATGCAGTGGATTCGTTGACGCCCGCCCTTGGTCCCTTCGTTGATCGGTTGCCATGACTCGCCCACAGCCCACCCAACTCACGCGTCGTTGCATGTTGCGCGACTCAATTTCGGCCGGCCTGACAATGTCGGCGGCAGCTGCGATGGGCGGCATTCACGCCTGGAGCGCGGAGGCGCCGCCTGAAGTGCGACTCGGGTTGATCGGGTGTGGCGGGATCATGACACACCACGTCAAGGGCCTTGTCTCGCGCCGGGAGCGTGTGTCCTTGGCTTGGCTTTGCGACGTTGATCCGGGCCAGATCGATCGCATTGCCGCCTACGCAGCAGGTTTGCAGTCGGCGCCGCCCAAGCGAACGGCTCGGCATGAGGAGGTGTTGGACGATCCGGGAGTCGACGCCATTGTGATCGCGACGCCGCATCATTGGCATGCGCCGATCGCCATTCAGGCCATGCAGGCAGGCAAGGATGCCTATATCGAAAAGCCGATCTCCCACGTGTTCAACGAAGGACCGGCGGTGATGGCCGCTGCGAAGAAGTACAACCGCGTGGTGCAGCAAGGCAGCCAGATGAGGAGCAGTCCGGTTACGCGTCAGGCCGAGAAGGTGCTCAAAGACGGCTTGATTGGCGAAGTGAAGGTGGCGAGGGCCTGGACGGCGGAGCTTCGCACCGTGCAGAAGCCCGTGCCCGACACTGCGGCGCCGGTTGGAGTCGACTATGACCGCTGGCTTGGGCCGGCGCCGTCGCGGCCGTTTAATCCACTTCGATTTCACGGCACTTGGCGGTTGTTTCGCGATTACGCCAACGGCGAGATCGGCGATGACGGCATTCACGACCTGGACATGGCGAGGTGGGGTCTTGGCGTGACGACATTGCCGACGCAGATCACTTCACGGGGAAGCCGCATGATGTTGCACGGGCACGCCAGTGACTATCCCGACAACATGAATGTGACGTACGAATTTCCCGACGGGCGTTTGTTGATCTACGAGAACTACCCATTCACGGGCTACGGTCTGCATGGGTTTGACAATGGCAATGCGTTTTACGGCACGGAGGGGTATATGATCTTTTCGCGCCGAGGCGCCTTTCAGACCTTCCTGGGGCCGAAAGGGAAGCCGGGACCCCGCGAGGATCAGGCGATACGCGGGCAACGCGGGTATGCCGAACACATGGCGGACTTTCTCGACGCGGTGCGCACCCGACGCACTGCCACTCGCGCGAACCCCGAGGTGGCTCATTTGTCCTGTGCGCTCGTCCACTTGGGCGAGGCTGCTCTGCGCACTCGCGGCCAGCTGGACTTCGATCCGGAGAAGCAGCGCTTTGTCGATTGTGACGAGGCGAACCGGATGTTGGAAAAGTCCTATCGCTCGCCTTATACGCTGCCGACGCTAGGTTAGTGCCCGACTCGCAAACGTCTTTCGGCAATCCGGCCCTTTTCAACGGGCTGCCGGAGTGCGGGAATTGCGAGGAAGTCGAGCCACCGGGCGTGAATTCGGAATTTCGGGGAGAATGATCGTGGGGGGCTAGGCGGGCTGACGAAATTTCTCTATACAAGTTGCTTCGCTGCGGGCGTGGCGGAATTGGCAGACGCGCAGGATTCAGGTTCCTGTGGGAGATAATCCCGTGGAGGTTCGACTCCTCTCGCCCGCACCTTCTTTTTATGGCATGGGGCCCCACCTCTTTTCCGCCCTCTTCCTCCCTCCTTCTTCCCCGCTTTCATTCCCCTGTTAATTTCATTGGGGAGGGAAGATTCAAGCCGCAGTGTCACGTTGGGGTGAGTTGTGCGGGTTACCCGCCCTTGAACCAAACCCTAACTAATTAGCTGATTAGCACTCCTTCGCGCATCGAGTTCAGGTGCGGTTCGTCGAGAATCTGAAACGGCTTGGCCGACTCCTCCCAGATTTCTCCACGCTGGTGGATCCGGCTTTCGGCAATCGGCCCCAGCACTCCATCGGCTTTGCTGAGGTAGGGGATGCGGGCGGGATTGAGTCGCATCAGCCGGCAGACGGTGGCATCCACGGCCGCGAGGTTCTCGCCGACCAACACCAACCCCATCTGCTTCGGAGTGCCGAGAATCGGGCCGTCGCCCTCCATGCATTGAATCGCGTCGACCACGGTCGCCAGGCGAGGCAGGCATGAGTTGATGTCGCAGATGGTTTCAGCGATCCCGTTGTGGTGAAGCACGTTCTTGGGCCAGCCGTAGACGCTGCCCGGGGCGACTCCGTACAGATTCTTCATCGCCGCCGTAACGCCCATCCAATGATGCGTCTTCATCTTGGGAAGTGACACGATGAGGTCAGCGGCAGCCACCGACTGTGGCATGTAGAGACCGCCCAATCCGGAAAAGCGGAGCCTGCTGGCTCGCCAGGTCACGTCCTCGTAGTTGAGGTCGGCGAACGGGATTTGCTCGGAGTCGAGGGCCTCTCGAATGCCCGACTCCTCAAGCGCCATGGTGGTGTCCCGCACGTGTCCCGGCGCCTCGCCAACGGAGACAATCGCGCCGTGGCGGAGAAACACCGCCGCGGTGGCGACGATGATTGCCGGATGAGTGGTCATATGCGGCGCCTTGCGAGTCGGCTCAACCATGTTGGGCTTGAGCAGCACGCGCTTGCCACGGTAGTGCTCGAGCGGCAGCTCGACGGCGCGAAAGCCGTCCTCAATGACCCGTTGCAAGTCGCTTGTGTAGGTTTGGTTGCGCGCGATGAACACGGATTGTGGACGGCTGCGTTGCAGCGCTGGCGCCAAGGCAGCTGCGCTGGCGCCGAGCGCCCCGGCGGCAAGCAGTCCGCGGCGCGTCCAGTTTTGGCGAGCCTGGCGACCGGACGAGGAATGTTGACTCATGGCGATGGTTCCTGCGCATCGGTAGCGTCTCGCGCCACCTGCACCAACGGGTTTTTCTCTCCCAAGTCCGCCAGCAGCAGCAGGGCCTGCTCCAAGGGTGTCAGGCGGGGACGCTCTGCGGCGGTCGCCAGCCATGCCGCATGAGCGGCCGGCAGGGCTTGGTGCGCCGCAAGGCCCATGAGTGGCCAACAAAGCGATGCGGGCGCCGTTGTCGATCCAATCTCTCGCCGCAACATGGCAATGGTGGCGGCGATTCGCGAGTCTGCGTCACGGACGCCCCGGGAGTCGGCCAGCGCCAGCAATGCCAAGCCACTTGGTTGCAGATGGGGAAGCAGCATTTGCCCCAAGACCACCGTGTTTCCGTAATTCGCCCCGCCGGCCGGCAGGACTCGGTCGGCAATCACGCGACGGCCCTCAATCGCTCGTGCGTGGCTGCTCCAGCCGCGCGCGGAGAACGCCAGGACGTGAAAAACGGTAGGCTCCAGCCACGTGTGGGTGCCGTTGACCCAGGGCCAGCCTACCAGCGTTGAGTCATGTCCGAATTGCGGCTGGCGGGGAGCAGCCTTGCCTTCGATGCGCAGCATCCAAGCGGCTGCCTCATCCAAGGGACGCTGATAGTCCGCCCCCGCGATCTTTCGGGCGCAGGACCAAGCGAGCGAGGCCAACGCCGTGGTCCAACCCGGCCGGGGCGGATCGCGCCTCACCGGGACATGCCCGTCCGGCTGTTGTGACTCGGCGAGCCAGTCGAGCAATGGCGTCGCCTCGGCGATGCGGTGGTGTCCCAACAATGCCAGCGCGGCAAGAGCCGTGGGCTCGCTAGCCGGCTGTGCGCCGGATAGATACGGCGCCGGCCCGAGTGTTGCAAGCTGATCGATAAAGGCGTGTTGCCAAGACATGCATGTTATATCGACCGTGCCGGTTATGTGGCTTTGGGGAAATTTGTCACGGATTGAGTCGTCGGCGCCGAGCGGAGGCCGCCGGGATTCGCCATGACTGTGACATAAACCTGACATGTTGTGTGGGTTGTGCGGGCTAGTTTCCCGCCTGCTGGGGGCAGGGCGCCCAGGCCGCGAAATCCCTCCATTTTTCCTGAGAGAATTCTTTTGACTCGATCAGATTGTGGCATAGGTTTTCAATGCGACGGCAGCCAACAGGCAGCAGTCGCGAGGCCTGTCGCCTCGTATCCTCGAAAAGGCAATCCGGATGAAAGGGTCTTGGCCCTCGCGGGGTTTCGGCCCCGCCCGGAGCGCAAAGTTATGGGCCGGCATTGGTTGCCAGGTTGCCAGACTACCGAAAGGGTACTTGCCGTGAAGACGGCGGACCAAGGTATTTTGAGACGCGAGGCTTTCCATTGTCGAGTCGTGGGCTGGCAGGCCAGTGCTCGCGAGGCACTCCATCGACTCACTCATCATTTCCCGTTTGAAAGTTCTCTTGCAGAGAACCGCAAAAAAGGTTGGAGAAAGAAATGAAAAGCTTCGCCAAGAAAGTGCAGCGTTTCCTCGTGTCGGAAGATGGCCCCACGGCGGTCGAGTACGCTGTCATGTTGGCTCTGATCGTGATTGTGTGCTTGGCCGCCATTCAGGCGATCGGCACCAACGCGAACACCACGTTCCAGAACATCGCCGACAACATCGGCAGCTAGGAACGGGTTGCTGGCCTTGCCAGCTTGCCATGGAAGCATAAGACCCCCTCGGTGCCGGAGCGCATCGAGGGGGTTTTTCTGGGCGCGAATCAATCGCCAAAACAGTGGAGCCGGCTGAATGTATCCCATGATTCCTGTGGAAAACATGGACAGCGCCTTTCAAATGGTGTGCTACGTTTTCACAGCAATCTCGGCTGTCGGCACGTGGTTGATGACGTGCCGCTGAGCTGAGTGACAAGTAGCAGTCTGAGAAAAGCACTGGCGACCATCACGTCGCCACAACACGGGGAAGAGACGTCATGCAGTTCTTCAACGAAACATTGTTGCCCGCCATGTGGAACCACTGGCCGGTGTGGATGGTGACCTTCACGTTGATTGTCGCCGCCGTGATCGACGGCCTTCAACTGAAAGTGCCGAACTGGATCACCTTCCCGCTCGTCCTCAGCGGCTGGGCGTTCAGCGTTTGGGCGTTCGGCCTGCCGGGCCTGGGCTGGTCGCTGGTGGGAACCGTAGTCGGGCTCGCCCTGCTGCTGCCGTTGTACGCCATCGGCGGCATGGGCGCCGGAGACGTCAAACTGCTGGCGGGAGTCGGCGCCTGGATGTATGTCATGCTGGACGCCACCGGCTCGACGGCCGGCACCACCGCCGCGATGGGCTACTCTTTTGGACTGTCCGCCGTGGTCGGCATGATCCTGGCCATCGGCATGGTGCTGGTTCGCAAGGCATGGGGAAAGCACTACAGTCAGTTCTGGATGATCCTGAACGAGATTCGCACGGTCAAGGATCCGAACGAACTCTCGCGTATTGCGGCCAACCGCAAGCCGTCCATGCTGCTGCTGCCGTATGGGATTCCGATCGCGATCGGCACCATCATGTACTTCGCCTGGACGGGCATGCTGGTCTAAACCAAGAAACGCGTGCGGCCCGCCCCTCTAATGGGCATTGCTGGAATTGCTGGCGAGTGGGTCGCGCGGAGCTGTAATGGGGAGTGTCCGGAGAGGTTGCCGCCAGGCGGCAACGGGAACGACCCACGCGGAAAACACTGCATCCAACGCTTCGCGGACGGACTTCGCGGAGCCCTTTCGGCAACGAGCGGGCATGGAGAATGCCAGTTCGAGGCTGGGATAAGTTGCGTAGTTTGCGCGAAGAGTTCGGGCTGGCGTTGTCCAGTTGGATAAAGTTTGCTGGTTGTTCCGATTCTTACGATGGCACCCAAGAATGCCAATGAGGCGGAATGGCCAGCTGTGGCGTCGCTTTTGCGGGCGGGAGCATGCTCTCTCCCACTAGCGTTGCAGTGGTATGGCTAAGTTCGGTCGGTCGCGTGGTGACAATTGCCACGGTTCGCGCAGCTACGTCGAGCCGCGACAAATCAATCATGAAATCGTCGGGCGAACGCCAATAGTTGGTCTTAGCGACCGCTGCCTGGGAGACCACAGCGGCAGGGTGAATCAAAAATGCGCGCGAAGTCGATGGCTTTGATCTTGGTGGCACTGGGCTGCGGTTTGGTGGCCACCATTGGCGTTAGCCAAGTGATGAAGGAAAACGCTCAAGCTGAAGCGGTCCCAATGGGCTCCATTGTGGTCGCTGTGGCGTCTGTCGACGTCGGCGCACGAGTCACTGGCGAGATGGTAAAGGTGGAGGAGTGGCCTCAGGACCGCATTCCTCTGGGAGCCGTCACCACGCTCGAGGAGCTAGAAGGCAAGTATGCCAAGCAACGCCTCTACATTGGAGAGCCGTTGTTGATGGATAAACTGTTGGACCAGACCCGTGCTGACTCCTTGACCATCCCGCCGGGATGGCGAGTGTCGGCGGTGAAGGTCAACGAGGAGTCTGCTGTCGCTAACCTGATCAAGCCCGGTGATCACGTCGACGTGATTGCGTTCATCAAGAACCAGGGCGGCAATCGGGGGGCAGTGACCTCCAAGACTATCTTGAAGGACATCAAGGTGTTCGCAGTCAATGCGGAGACCCACCGGGCCGACGAGATGGGCGAGGAAGGACAGATCGACGCGAAGACGGTTTCGCTGTTGGTCAAGCCCAAGCAAGTTCAGATGTTGGTGTTGGCCGAGCAAATCGGCGAGCTCGAGCTCTCCCTGCGACATCCGGATGATAGCGTGGAGGAGGACGAGGGCACACTGACCGTCAAGGACTTGCTCGGAGACGACTCGAGCAGTGGTGGCGGGAACGGCAATGAGGGAGGCTCGACCAGCTCTGCCGGTTGGCTTTCCATGCTGCCGCAATCGAAGCCGCAAAATGAGGAAGGTGACGCGGAACAACCTGCTGACGCTCCATTCCAGATGGAGGTCATCAATGGGGCCGACCAAGTCGTCACCTGGGAGTGGAAGGATCAAAACAAGCTGCCCGTGGTGGTCAGCGACAGTGGCAGCGGAGCCTCCGCAAAGCTGCCAAGTGCTGCTTCGGCGGCGGAACCCAGCGTGATTCCGACGGACCTGCCTCCCGGCTTGGTGCCGTCGCCATTGCCTCCAACACCCGCAAGCCCCTTCCTGGGGGAAGCGTAAACGAGGCTTAGGCAAGGAATCTCGTCAACGGATTGAATCGACGAGCAGGAAGGGAAGGACACGGATGTTTCCTCAGCGATCACAAGTTGCGCTTCGGCTTGCCCTGGCGGCGGCAGTGTGCCTGCAGTCAGTCACTCCAGCAATGGCACAGCCTCCGGGCTCGCTGACCTACAAAATCAGCGAGCCTGGTCAGCAGCTTCAGATGGTGGTGAATTCCAGCCGCATTCTGGAGATGGACTTCGAGGTGCCGCGGGTGCTCGTCGAGAACCCCGCGGTCTTGAAGGCCAAGCCCATCTCGCCGACCCAAATTCAAATGGCGGCGGTCAAGCCCGGTGTCACACATCTGACACTCTGGGATGCCAACGGCAAGGTCCACTCGGTGGACGTGGTTGTCATCCCTGACGCTCGGGAGCTGGAGTTTCTGCTGAAGACACAGTTCCCGGAGGCCGCCCTGAGGGTTCGGCCGCTGTCGAGCAGCGTCGCCATCAGCGGCTACTGCCCCAGCGCGTCGATGGTCAGCCGCGTGATCGCCATGGCCGAGGATTACTATCCCAAGGTCATTAACAACATCGAGATCGGCGGCGCCCAGCAGGTCAAGCTGCACGTCAAAGTGATGGAGGTCTCGCGGACCAAACTGCGGACCTTGGGCATCGACTGGGCTCTGTTCGCCAACGGCACCGACGTGGTCTCCAAGCCCTCGGGCCTGATTCTCTCCGAGGCGATCGGAGCGGGACAAGGTGGTTTGACCGCAACCGGCAGCACGCTCTCCTACGGTCTCGTCAGCGGCGCCACTTCGTTCTTCACCTATCTCGAGGCGTTGCGGCGGAACAACCTGTTGAAGGTGCTGTCCGAGCCGACGCTGACAACGGTCAGCGGCCGGGCCGCGAGCTTCAATGTCGGCGGTGAATTCCCGATTCTGGTGCCGCAGAGCTTGGGCACGGTGTCCATCGAGTACCGCCAGTTCGGCACTCGCGTCGACTTTGTGCCGATCGTGCGGGGCAACGGCGAGATTCGCCTTGAGGTGCGACCTCAGGTCAGCGAGATCGACGCCTCGCGCAGCGTCACGGTGCAGAACACCACGATCCCCGGCCTGCGAAGCCGTTGGGTCGACACGGCCGCCGAGATGCGAACCGGCCAAACCTTGGCGCTGGCGGGCCTGCTGCAGAATCGCGTCGAGTCCGAGTCGCGGTCGGTGCCCCTGCTCGGCGACCTGCCGTGGGTGGGCTCCGCGTTCCGACGCGTCGAAGAGAGCAACAACGAAGTCGAGCTGCTGATTCTCGTGACGCCCGAACTCGTCGAGCCGATGGACAAGCACGAAGTGCCTCCCTGCGGCCCCGGCCAATTCACTCGGGCGCCCAGCGACTACGAGTTCTATAACTACGGCTGGCTCGAGGTGCCCAAGTGCTGCAATCAGTGCGGCAAGACGGGCTGCAAGGGCAACTGTGGCTCAGCTCCAGGGCCCGGCCATGGCCCCGCCCCCGCTCCGGCGAACGCCATGCCCTATCCGACGACCGAGCCGAACTATGTGCCCGGCGGCGAGCCGGTTCAGTTCGAAGGCGGCATGCAGGCTCCGGCTCCGGTTGTGACGCCCGGCACGGCTCCGGTCGAGTTGGTCCCGCAGGGTGGAATCCCCTACGGGCAGGCGCCGGTTACGACCTCGAAGCTGCCGGAAACTCGCAGCCAAGCGGGTCCCTATGGCGGCTACACGGCTGCTCCGATTCTGCAGCCCGGCGACGTGCCGTCAACGGCCGCTCCTCGCAACGTGGGCTACCAGCCCGCCGCCAAGGCCCCGTCACAAGCGGTTAATCCGACACCGGGCTTAATTGGGCCCAGTGGCTATGACGAGATTCGATGATGGAGCGTGATCAGGCCGTCACTCGCTGGCGGCCCGAGCGCCACTGCGATGGACCTACTTCCCTTCGGCGGATGACCGCAGCACGATCGGCAACCACGCCTGGTTGGTTATAACGATGAGCAACGTTCTTCGACTGGCAATTGTTGACCCGGATGACGACTCACGGGATGAGCTGAAGAAGATGCTCCTGGCCATGGACATCGTCTGGCTCGAAGCGGAGTGCTCGCGATACGAGTTTTTCTCGGACGTCGTCGAGCAGACGCACCCTGACGTCGGCGTGGTCTGCATCGACTCGGAGCCCGAGAAGGCGATCTCGCTGATCCAAAACCTCCGCGATGACTGCGGCGATTGCTCGGTGCTGGTGGTCAGCACCTCCAATGACGGCCAGCTGATTCTGCAGACGGTCCGCGCCGGCGCCAAAGAGTTTCTCACTCGCCCCGTTTCGGGCGAAGAGCTGCTCGGCGCCTTGGAGCGGATTGCCAACGCTCGTTTTGGAACTGGCGACCGCTCCGTGAGCAGCTCGGTGATTGCCGTTGGCGGCGTCACTGGCGGTGTCGGTTGCACCAGCTTGGCGGTCAACCTCGGCTGCGTGTTGGCCGCCTCCGAGCGGAACACCGTGGCGCTGGTCGATTTGGACATGGCGTTGGGAGATGCCGACGTCTTCCTGGACACGATTCCCGATTACACGCTGGCTGACGTTGCCCAGAACGTCAGCCGGCTCGATTTTTCGCTGTTGAAGAAGTCGTTGACCAAGCACTCGTCCGGTGTCTACCTGCTGCCGCGCCCCGTGCAGTTGCAGGAAATCGAGATGATCGACGAAGACAGTCTCCAACGCGTGTTCGGTCTGTTGAAGGCGACCTTCTCGCACCTGATTGTCGACCTCTCCAAAGGCTTCTCGCGAATCGATCTCGCCGCCATGGCCGCCGCTCGGCACGTGCTGCTGATGACGCAGCTCGACCTGCCTTGCCTACGCAACGTCGTGCGGTTGATGACGTCGTTCGAGGAGTATGACGGCTTGGCCGACAAAGTGAAGATCGTCGTCAATCGCGTCGGCATGGGCAACGGCCAAATCAGCCTCAAGAAGGCGCAGGAGACGATCGGACGCGAGGTCTTCTGGCAACTGCCGAACGACTATCGCACGATGATCGAAGTCCGCAACAACGGCGTTCCGCTGATTGAGCAGTCGCCCAAGGCGGGCATCACCCAGTCGATCGTCTCGCTTGCCGAGCGGCTCGTCGGCGGGACCACGAGCGAAGCCCCCCCAGCCGACGCCGCGCCAGCCGGTGCAAAACAAGGCGGCTGGCTCAGATTCTGGCCCGGCAAAAAGAAGTAAGGAGACCCGAAGCGTCAGCGAGGGATAGCCTTTCGATTCGGGGACTCTTAAGGAAACCCGAAGCGTCAGCGAGGGATAGCGTCGCTACTTCTTTTTCTTCTTGGCGTTGCCGCCGAACTTCCAAAACGGCGACGGCCTGTGCGCCTGCTTCATGAACTGCTCGGCCCGTTTGACTTCATCCGGGTGCTCGCTGGCGACGTTCTTCTGCTCGCCAATGTCCGAGGGCAGGTGGTAGAGCTCGATCGGCGCATCGGCGTTGCGATTGACCTCCAGCCGAACGGCTTTCCAAGGCCCAAATCGCACGGCCTGTTTGCCTCCTCGTTCGTAGAACTCCCAATAAAGGAAGGGGTGGGCTTGTTGTTCGCCTTGGCCGGTCAGTTCGGGAACCATGGAGATCCCGTCCGTATCGGTGGCCTGGATGCCTGCCAATTCACAGATTGTCGGCAGCATGTCCCAGTGAGCGGAGATGTGCTCGCTGACGGAGCCGCCCCGGATCTTGCCCGGCCAACGCGCTAATAAAGGAGCGCGAATTCCTCCTTCGTAAAGATCGCGCTTGTGCCCTTGCAGTGGCCCATTGCTGTCGAAGAACAGCGGGTTGTGACCGCCCTCTTGGTGCGGGCCATTGTCGCTGGATAACATCACCAACGTGTTGTCGGCAATGTTGAGCTGATTCAGCAGCTCCAGCAACTCACCCACCTGTTCGTCGAGCAACGTCATCATGCCCGCGAAGGCAGCGACCGGGTTGCGCACCTCGGGCCCTTGGTAGCGTCCTACTTTGTCCTCGAACTCGGGGAACTTCTTGCGGAACGGCGCCACGTAGGACTCCGGAGCGTGCATGGCCGCGTGCGGGATCGTGACCGGCAAAAACGCAAAGAAGGGACGGTCCCGATGCTGTCGAATGAACGCCATCGCTTGGTCGTGGATCAGGTTGGCCGAGTACGTCTTGCCGTCCAATTCGACTCGCTCGCGGTTGCTCCAAAGGTGATCGGGGTAGTAGGTATGGGCTTCTCGTTGGCAGTTGTAGCCGTAAAACACATCGAAGTGCTCAGCCGGATCGCTCTCGGATCCCGGCGCGCCAAGTCCCCACTTGCCGAAGGCGCCCGTGGCATAGCCAGCGCTTTTCAACAACCGCGGGATGGTCACGATCTCCGCGGGCATCGCAGCCTGCCCTTCCGGTTTGACCTCGCGGTTGCCTCGGACAAAGGCGTGGCCGGTATGCTTCCCGGTCATCAGGCAGCAGCGAGTCGGCGCGCATACCGTGCTGCCCGAATAGTGTTGCGTGAATCGCATGCCTTCCTTCGCCAAGCGGTCGATGTTCGGCGTGGTGAATTTTTGCTGGCCATAACAGGAGAGATCGCCGTACCCCGCGTCATCCAACAAGATGTAGACGATATTCGGGCGCGGAGGCGCAGCGTCCGACAGCGGGCCGAACAGGCAGTTCAGCGCGAGACAGAGCGTCAGCGACGGGAGCCAGCGTGAGATGAGAGCCATGCGTGATCGGTGGTTAGGGAGGCGTTGACAAAAAAGCGGCCGTCCGTGATGGGACGGCCGCGAAATCCGTTCAGAAAATCGTTGGGTCCGCTGGCCCCGAGGCGAGCGCGGCCCATTGGCCGCGCGACGCGCCTCTCAGTTTACAGCAGGTCGCCGTCTTCGTTCTCCTCATCCATCTCCGCGAAGAGCAAGTCGTGGGCCTGCTCGTCGCGACGGCGTTGGGAAAGGTCGGCCAGCAACAACACGTCCGATTCGACACTCTCGAGGCTGTCGTTGTCCTCGGCCCCGGCCTGCTCACCGGCAAGCTGATCGAGCGCCGAGAACACCTCGTCCGCGAGCGTGCCGGCGGACAGAGCACCCGAGGCGAGGCCGCCGTCCAGACGGCGAACTTCGCCGGCGCCCAGTCGGCCGAACATCAGGTCTGACGAATCCTCGAAGTGGTCGTCGTGGCCCAATTGATGTCCGAGCTCGTGGAGCACGGTGGTCAACAGGTCGACCTGACCGGGAAGTGGCATGGCGTTGACATCGACGTTCCATCCCGCTCCGGCTGCGTTGTCGTCGATCAGAATGCGATTTTGTGCAGACAGGCCCAGGTAGCTGTGGCTGTCCATGTCGCGAATCTGAATCGGCACGTTGGCAAGCATGGCGAGCTCGGATGCGTTGACGCCCGCAGCGGCATACATGTCCAACGCGGCTAGTCGCACGGCCTCCAACTGCTCGGCCGTGATTGGGGCCGCATCGCCGCCAACCGTCTCGGCCAGTTCCGGAGCTGCGGCCGGCAGCAAGGTGCTCTCGGCAATGTCGAAACCATTGACCACCCAGTACGGATCGGTGCCACCCAAATCACCGAAGGTGATGTCCAGGTAGCCATCGGAATTGACGTCCTGGGCGCCCAGGATCAACAGCGTGCCGAAGTTGTTGGCCAGGAGCGGGGCCGGTTGGACGTCGGTCAAGCCGTTCTCCGTCGACACGAAGATCTGATCGCGTTTGACGTTGCGATCCCCGATGTAGACCTGAAGGTCGTACGTCGATCCGCTGTCAACTGCCACGCGGAAGGTCCGCTGACCGGAGCCGCCCGGGCCGCCCCAGGCGCCATCTTGGTACAGCGAGACCGAACTGACCGAATAGGACAGGAAGCTCGATCGTTGGAACTCGGGAGCAAACCCGAGCCATCCGTAGGCATCGCCGCTGGACCAGAGTTCCGTGCCTCGCACACCCAGGAAGCCGGTTTCGGTAAGGTTGCCAGTGCCGTTAAAGTCGAATCGCAGGAATGGCGGAGCGGCGAAGTCGATTACGGTGTTGGACTCTCCGACCGCCGACCCATCGACTGCTTCCGCACGGAATGTGGGAGTCACGGCGGCGCCCGGGGCGACGTAGTCAAAGGAGAAGACTCCTCCAAACACTTCGACCTGAACGCCTTGGTAAACCGCCTGGTTGGTAAGTGTCAGGGTCGGATCGAGAATCGTGCCGAAGTCGACATCCACGGTCAGCAGCGTTCCGTCCGGCACTGCGGCCGTGCCCGTCACGGTGTAAATCGTGGAGCCGTCCGCGGGCACCGGAGTCGCACTGACCTGGTCGAATGTGACCGGAGTGATCAGGGCGTCTCGGCGGATTTCGAGACTGTTCAGGACCCAGTACGGATCGCCGGCCAGGTCGTCGATCATGACTTCAATCACGCCGGCGCCGCCCACATTGACGACGACCGTGTCGTGGAAGTACTGGTTGACCGAAGTGGTGATGGGGCCGCCGTTGAGCATCACACCATTGATGGTGACTGCGATCTGATCGCGTGCATAGAACGAGTCGCCGACCGTCGCATTCACGTAGTACGTGCCCGGCTGCACCTCTGCCGTGAATGTGTGGAGAGCCCCCGAATAGTGGCCGTCAACGCGGGCGTCCTGCTGATCGGTGGGCGACACAAAGGTGCGTTGGAACCCGCCGGACGACTGCCCGCCCGAACTGTTCAACGCTGTATCCCAACCGATTCCGGAGTCACCGGTGGCATACTCGCGGTCAACGGCGACACTCAGATAACCGGCCTCCGTCGGCGAATTTCCGTCGCGATCGAAGTCCAGCAGCCATTGCTGCGGCGCCACGAAGTCGATCACCAGGCAGCCGGTCTGCTCGCCAGTGATCTCCTGCATGCCAATCAACGCTTGGCCGCGGCCTGCCGGGCGGATCAGATCGTAAGAGAACTCGCCCAGAGCATTCGCTTGCACCTGCACGCCGGCGAAGTCGGGTGACACGTCGATGTCCGTGGGCACCTCGCCGAAGCTGCTGGTAATGGTGATCAACGCGTTCGGCGTGGCCTCGAAGCCGAGGAACGTGTCGCGAGTCACGCCATCGCCCGTAATCGGGCCGGGATCGGGGGTGCCGATCGTCAGCAGGTCGGCAGGTCGGAACTCCAGCGAGTTGACCGTCCAGTACGGATCGACGCCCAAGGTCGAGAATTGCAGGTTGGCCGTGCCGTCGTCGATGTACAGCACAAAGGTGACGTCGCGGAATTGGCCGGCTGGCGAGTCGACGCTGTCGACCATGATCCGGCCGGAGTCGAGGTCCGTGATGGTCATCGCGTCGCGAGCGTGCAGGTCATCTCCCAACTTCGCGCTGACCAGATACCATCCATCGGCGATATCCGTGGTGAAGACCGCGTCGAAGGATGCGTAATTGCCGTCACGTACTAAGTCGTCCAACGCCGCACTGGAGCCGGCTCCGCGGTCGAAGCCGCCATTGGAGCCCAGACCCGACGAGTCCAACGCGACATCCCAGCCAAACGTGTTGCCACCGACGCCATACACCGTGTCCTCCAACACCGACGTGTATCCCGCAGCCGTGACCGGTCCTGGCGGATCCGCGTTGTCGAAGTCGAACAGCAGGGTGTCAGTTCCGATCGGGTCCAGCGGCAACTGCTCGATGTTTCGGAAATGCACGTCCATGAACGGATCGGGCGAGCCACCTTCGGTCTCGATCGTCTTGCCGTTGATGAAGAAGTAGTTGTTGAACGGATCGAAGTCGAGCTTGTCACCGCCGTTCGGCAGCGGATCACCGAAGGTCGGGGCGCCGCCGTTGATCGTGATCTCGGTCGACTGCGACGGCTGCACATCGAAGCAGTCCTCGCCGTCCTGGCCATGCACGGTCAAGAACTCGAGCGTCGTCGTGTAGGTCACCAGCTCGCCGAGCGTGGTGTTGTCGACGAAGCCGCCCGTCTGCAAGGACCCGTTCGGCACGTTGTTGTGGACGTCGATCAGCTCGTCCGCGTCCGTGCCGTTGACGAACGCTTCGTCGCCGCCACTGGCGCCGGTGTCGATGATGTCAATCGTGCCGTCCAGACGGCCGAACTGCACGAAGAAGGAGTCATCGGACTGCTGTCCGTCCAACAACAGTGAGTCGGCGCTGTGCCCGGCGCCTGGGTTCAGGTCGATGAAGTCTTGATCGGGGCCACCGAACACGAGGCCCTGCGAACCGGAGTCAATCGTGCCGTACAGCAGGATGCTGGAGCCCAATCCCGGGTCCGCGATGGAGACGTCACCCGTCAGCCAAACGGTACCATTGAAGGCCGAGACGGTGGAGCTGTCCTCAAGCGTCAAATCGTCGCCCGAGAAGATGAAGAGATCCGAGGTGTCGCTGGACACGGTCTTGGTAGTGCGAACCGTGATCCACTCGCCGCCACCCAGAACGTCGATCGTCGTCAGCAGCACCTGGCTGTTCGCGACAACGTCTTCCTGCACATCGAGCGAGCCCGCCGTGTTGAGCACGATCGGCCCCGCCGTGCTCAGCAGACCCTCCGTCGTGTCGATCAAGCCGATCGTCAAATCGCCCTGGTTGCCGGCCCACAATCCGTTGGTCGCTTGCGCCTCGAGGAAGGACGTCTGGAGATCAAGCGGGTTGCTGCCGGAGCCGCTGGCGCCGGTCGCCGAGAACAGTTGAGTCCTCAACGCTTGCACATCGGCGCCGCCCACGTCGCCGCCGTCGATGATCGAGCCGAACGCATCGACGATGGCGTCATTGTTGGTGCTGGCGCGGCCGAGCGTGATGTCGCCTCCGGCAAAGATGCCAACGTTGCCGCCCAGTGCCTCCACGAAGGAGCCGTCCGCCATGTCGACGTTGCCGTCGGCGTCCACGGTCGCGTCGCCAGTGCCCGTCTCGGTGTCGACAAAGCCGAGCGCCGAGAAGTCAATGTTGCTCACGGATTCCACATAGATGGCGCCGCCGTTGCTCGTGACACCTGCATTCACCGCGATGCCGTCTCCGAACAGATAGACGCCGCCACCTTCGCTGTCGACCGGCTCGGCCACGGTGAGCGACATGTCTGTTTCGACATTCACCGCGCCCCCGGCGTCGATTCCTGTCAGGGAGGAAAGGCCGCCGATCGTCAGCGGGCCGCCTGAGTTGAATAGATCGACCGTTGTGCCGGCCTCAACTTCGACGTTGGGCACGTCAGTCGAAAGGCTCACTTCCTGACCGGCGTCGACAATCAAGCCGACGTCGGAGACCACGTCCGCCGGGAACAAAGCATCCCCGGTTACACCGCCCGTCGTCGAAGACAGGACAACGACTCCGCCGAATGCCGAAACCTGGACACTTGTGTCAATGGTCAGATCGTTCAGAGCCCTCACAGCGGCGTTGCCGCCCGCATTGCCGCTGTCGGCCGAGATCAGCAGAGCCTGGTTGTTGTCAATCGCGGCGTCGCCACTGACCAGGTTATTGAACACCAAGTCCTGAATGGCGGTGTGAATCGGGTCGATGCCGCTGCCGATGCCGGTGTTGGCGAGCATCGTGAGATCGGCCGCCGAGATGTCGATCAACGAGGTGCCGTCGCCGATGATGGCCCCGCCTGCCGTGAGATCGACGGAGCGAGTCAATGCGGTGATCGGGGCGAGCAAGGTCAGATCGCCTGCGACCGAAATGGTCACGTCGCCAACACTGAGGGTGTTCAGGCCAGCAAAGGAGTCGACTACGCCAACGATCAGGTTGTTGGTGTCCGCGATGGTCACGCTGCTGGTGACGAGCCCCGCCATGGTGCCAAAGTCGTTGGCCGTATCCGTCAGGCTGAAAGTCGTCCCCAACAGCAAGAGATCGGCGGCCGTAATCGGACCGACGGTCTGCGCCGCATCACCGATCAGAGTCAGCTCACTGCCGCCCGCATCGACTTGCCCGTCCAGCAGGCTCGACCCGGTCAACGTGATTTCGTTGTTGTTGGACGTCAACGATCCCGTCACCACGACGTGAATATCGTCCGCCTGCAGGCTGATGTCCTGAGCGTCCACGGCGCCGGTGACGTCGATCGCGTCGCCACCGTCGCTGATTGCCGTCAGGTTCGCCGCGAATCCGGCGTCCAGACTTTGCAGGTCCAGCGTGTCATTGCCCACGGTCAGGCTAACGGTCAGCGAAACCGCGGGGTTGGCGAATTCGATCGGCATGCTGCCTAGCGTCGAGTCAAACAGGGTCAAGCCGGGCATGCCGGGCGACACCACGACACCTTCGTCGCCGATGGTCGTCGTGAAGATGCGATTGTCGGCGCCAACGTCGTCGGTCAGGCTTTCGACGTCATTCAGATCGAGCACCAGAACGCCGTCATAATAGACTTCGCCTGCGGTCTCGCCTTGCGTCACGTGCCCCACCGTGGTCACGGCGCCGTCATCGATGGTGGCAAAGTCGCTGCCGATGCCGCCGTTGAAGGTCACGCCGCCGGTCGGGTCGAACTGGCCGCCCACGGGATTGTGAACCCGCAGTTCGTCGCTGCCGCCGTTGCCGTTGAAGGTGAGGCTATTCAGGCCTGTGAAGCCCGTCACCGGGCCAACAATCGGCGAGCCGTTGACATCCAGCGTCAGCTGGTACGTGCCCGAGTCGCTGCCGGTGGCGGTGATCTCGAGCAGATCGTCAAGGCCGCCGCCGTTGATCACGATATTGCCGGCGATATTGAGGAATTCAAATCCGGAGTACGTCACGTCCTGGACGCCCGGAGCGGAGATCACGCTGCCCGTGTCGGTGATGCCGCCGGGAGGGGCGATATAGGTCAGCTGATCGCCGGGGAAGACACCGAACGGATCGTTGCCGTTGAGAATCATCTGGGCGACGGCATCCGGCACCACGGTCACGTCGTCCTCGCCGAGCCCGGTGTCGAGGTCGATCAGGGTCGTGCCAGAAAGGTTGAGGATGTCGTTGCCAAGGTGGCGGAAGTGCGTGGGTCCGCCGATGGCCGGCGTGTTGATCTCCACCGTGTCGTTAGCGGCACCCGTGATGTACACCAGGCTCGCCGTGTTGACGGAGCTGGCGAAGAAATTGGTCAGGACACTCGTGTCGATCTCGACGGTTCCGGCGCCCGCGATAGTCAGACCCTGCGAGCTGCCCAAAAAGGTCGAGCCGACGATCGTGATGTCGGACGTGCCCGTCGTGGAAACGGCAATGCCGGCGAAGCTGCCGGCCGTGACTCCATCCAGGATCAACTCCGTGGCCCCCATCGAGATCACGGCGCCACTACCGGAACTGTCATACACTTCCAGATCGACCAAGGTCAGCGAGTCCGTGGCGGACACGGAGCCATCAACGATCACGCTTTCGCCGGTGGCCTCCTGAATGGTCACCGGTTGGCTGGTCACGACATTTTCGCTGTAAATGCCGGTGTAAACCTCGACGGTGCCCGACGGGTCGACGGCGTCCACGCCTTCTTGGATGGTCGGGAAGGAGTCGACCAAGTAGCTGGTCGCCGGGCCGGCGCCGTCCGGGTCCTGTCCGGGAATCTGCACGGCAAAGTTGTCGTCGACATACACAATCGGCAGCGGCACAAAGGTCTTCACCAACACGACGTCGTTGCCGTCGCCGCCGTTGTAGAAGAGCTTGAACTCATCGGCCCCGATGCTGACGGTGTCACCGCTAGCCAGCCCCGTGAACGATCCCGTGACAGGGTCGGCGCCATTGTTGTCGATGATCACGAACACATCGCCGCCCGCGCCCGTGAAGCCGGATGTGGTCAACACCAGATTGCCGCCCAGGTCCACGCTGCCCGTCACGACGAGCTGGTCGTAGCTGGCCAGCGAGTTGATCTCGATCTCGAAGTCGCCCGAGTCGAGGTCGACGCCCAAATTCGCGTTCAGCACACCTTGCGGATCGACGCTGCCCGTGTTCTGGCTGATCGGGGCATTGATGTCGCCGAAGCCTTGCAAGGTCTCACCGCTGCTCAGCGAGATGCCGTTGACGGCGTTCAAGGTTCCGCCCGCAATCGTTGTGTTCTCACCCAACACGGAGAGCCCGCTGTCGAGCAGCGTGACCACGTTGGCGCCGACGATCAAATCGCCCTCGGTCGAGAAGCCGGTCGACGAGCCGTCCCCCAGCGTCAAGTTGCCGGTGGAGGTGATGGTCGAGCTGACGAACGACGAAGACACCTTGCCGCTGACCGTTCCGTCTCCCGAGAGACTGTCGTTCGCGAGCAGCGTGACATTGTTGTTGTAGACGGCGCCGTTGATCAACTCCAGCGAATCGGGCTCGGCCGCGAGCCCGCCGGTGTTCAGGTCAATCGTGAGCGCTCCGACAAAGAGAGAGGAAATGTCGTCCAGCACGAAGTTGTCTGCCCCCAGGCCACCGTTGACCGTCAGAGACACCGTGGGGGCGCTAAAGATCGTGTCCTCGAAGGTCGCGTTCGTCGAAGCAATCAGCAGATCGCTGCCGCTGGTGGTGAGAATGGCATCATTGTCGAGCACACCCAGGTTCATCGTAAGGTTCGCGATCGTACCGAAGACCGAGACGGGCTCGAGTCCGGTGTAGGTGATCATCGTGCCACTGCTGTCGAACACCACGCCGGAATCGAACGCCGTGACGTCGTGCGTCACATCGCCGACCACTCCGTCGACGATCAGCTCGTCACCGTTGGGGTTGTTGGCGGCGTCCAGCGCGTGCCCTTGCCCGTTGAAGAACAGTCCGCCGACAGGGCTGAAGATGACCGAGTTGGTCGCCTGATCAAGCAGGAACACGTCGTCGCCGTCGGCGCCATTGAAGGTGACCGAGGTGATGTCGACTAGCGGAATCGACGGGCCAGCCACTCCGTTGGTCGTCAAGGTGTAGAAGCCGTCGTCGTTCGACGTCGCGATGATGGTCAGGGTGTCATCGTCGGGCGTGCCGTTGATGATCAGATCGGTGTCGTCGTTGAGAATCGTGCCGAGGCCCTGATTGTCGGCGAAGGTCACAGCGCGACCGCCAGCCAGGATATTGCTGAGGTTGACCAGGAACTCCTCGAACAGTTCGTAGCCGCCATCGTGATTCACGTCGACGGTGATCGACTGCGTCCGAGGAGTCGTGCCGCTGAAGGTCAGCGTGCCGCTGTTGGACATATAGTCCGAGGTGGATTGAGCGTCGTTGCCGGGCGTCGTGCCATCGGCGGTGGCGAAGTCAACGGTGAACGAGGTGTCCACGTCGTCGCCGAGGTGGGTCACGGTAAACACAAACGCGGTCGTCGACCCTCCCGTGCCCTCCAGCAGCGACACGTCGTCGATCGATAGCGTTGCCGAATCGTCGTTGAGGATCGTGCCCAGACCCTGGTTGTCCAGGATCGTCACACTTCGGCCGCTCGCAGCCAAGTTGGAAAGGTCGACCGTGAACGTCTCGTCCAATTCAACCACTTGATCGGAATTCGCCGTCACCGTGACCGTTGCCGTAACTGCACCGGGCAGGAAGGTCGTGGTCGTGGTCGGAATGGCGGTGTAGTCCGAGCCCGCTGTGGCGTTGCCATCGGCGGTGGCATGATCCACGCCAATCGCAACATCCACGGGGTTGCTGAGCGAGATTGTGAAAATGAAGTCCACCGTTCCGGCGTCGCCCTCGACGACGGAGACGTCGTCGATGGAGATTTCGGCTGCGTCGTCATTGAGGATCGTGCCGACGCCTTGGTTGTCGGTGATCGTCACGGCGCGTCCGCCGGCGGCGAGGTTGGACAGATCGACGAAGAACTGCTCGTCCAGTTCGACGGTGTTGTCGCCGGTGACCTGCACGGTGATCGTGCTTGTGGTCGCGCCCGCGGTGATCGTCGTGCCGGTCAGCGGCAGGCCGGTGTAGTCGCTGTCGCCGGTGGTGGCCGTGTCGTCCGCAGAGGCGTGATCGAAGGTCACTGCCACGTCCACCGGGTTCGACAAGGTCACGGTGAAGTTGAACGCGGTCGTGCCCGCGTCGCCCTCGACCGCTGTCACGTCGTCGATGGTCAGTGTCGCCGAGTCGTCGTTGACGATCTCGCCGACGCCCTGGTTGTCCAGCACCGTCACGGCGCGGCCGCCAGCAGCCAGTGTGGCGTCAATTAGATTGACGAAGAACTGCTCGTCGAGCTCGACGGTGTTGTCGCCGTTGACCGTCACGTCGACCGTGGCGGTCGTGGCGCCCGCGGTGAGCGTCACCGTGCCGGAGGCCGAGACGTAGTCGCTGCCCGCGGCGGCCGAGTCATCAGCCGTGGCGAAGTCGATCGAGACATTGGTGTCGACCGGAGCGGTCAGTTCCACCGAGAAGCTGTAGGTCTGCGTGCCCGCGTTGCCCTCGTTGGTGCCCAGCACGTCGCCGATCGAAAGTGTCGCCGAGTCGTCGTTGAGGATAATGCCATCGCCAACTGCGTCGAAAATCCCCACGGCGCGGCCACTGGCGCCTAGGCTTGAGAGCAAGACGAAGAAGGTCTCGTCCAGTTCGACGGTGCCATCGC